>BBFD01000063.1 GCA_001313065.1 Silvimonas sp. JCM 19000 | reverse complement strand
GCGTACCCGCCGCTTCGACGTGGCGCGCCGGCCGATGCGTGTGGCCGTGGATCAGGGTTTGCACGCCGGCCGCGCGCATGGCAGCGGCGACGGTGTCGCGATTCACATCCATGATGGTGCGATCTTTTTTTTGCTGGTTCATGGCGCTGGAACGCTGGCGCAAGGCCACGGCTTTGCCATAGCGATAGCGATAGGGCAGGGCCAGCCAGATCCATTGCGGCAGCGGATTGCGCACGATTTTGCGAAAGCGCAGATAAGCGGCGTCATCGCTGCAATAAGCATCGCCATGCGCCAGCAACACCGGCGTGCCGTCGGGCAGTTTGATCGGCTGCGGATCGGGGATCAGGGTCAGCCCGGCGCTACGGGCAAAGCGGCGGCCACACAGAAAGTCGCGGTTGCCCGGCATAAAGAACACCTGCACGCCGCGGTGGCTCAGATCGGCCAGCAACGAGGCGATGCGGTGGTAATACGGTTCGGTCAGTTGATCGTCGCCTATCCAGGCTTCAAACAAGTCGCCCAGGATATACAGCTGGCTGGCATGCGTGGCGCTGTGGCGCACAAAATGCTCAAACGCTCGGTGCCCGCGATGTCATCGGGGCTGAGATGCAGATCGGAAATAAAAAAAACAGTTGGGGCTCGCTCATGGGCGCTTTGATCGGGGATGCGGGCAGCCATAAAAAAGCGCGGCCGTCGGGGCCGCGCTGATCGGGTTAATGCGCTCAGGCCAGCACTTCGGCCTTGATGATGCTCACGTCATCCTTGGGCACATCTTGATGGAAGCCCTTGTTGCCGGTCTTCACGCCCTTGATCTGGTCAACCACTTCTTTACCTTCCACCACTTTGCCAAACACGGCATAGCCCCAGCCTTGCGGGGTGGGCGATTTGTAGTTGAGGAAGTCGTTGTTGCTGACGTTGATAAAGAACTGTGCCGAAGCGGAATGCGGTTCCGGCGTGCGCGCCATGGCCACCGTGTAGGCATCGTTGGTCAGGCCGTTGTCGGCTTCGTTCTGGATGGCGTCGCGGGTGGGCTTTTGCTTGAGGCCGGCTTCAAAACCACCGCCTTGCACCATAAAGCCATCAATCACGCGATGGAACACGGTGCCATCGTAATGGCCGTCGTTAACGTATTGCACAAAGTTGGCGACGGTTTTGGGGGCTTTTTCATCGTTCAGTTCCAGAACGATATCGCCCATGCTGGTTTGCAGTTTTACTTTGGTCGTCATATCCAGGTTTCCTTTATAGGGTTACTTGCCGGCTTTGCCTGCCAGCACATGTGCGTCTTTGATCACGATTGGATCAACCGGGGCATCGCCCGAATCAGTGGGCGCAGCGGCAATCTTGTCCACTACGTCCATGCCTTTGACGACTTTGCCAAATACCGCGTAGCCATAACCATCGCGGCTGGGGTAATTGAGCGCGTCGTTGCTCTTGAGGTTGATATAGAACTGCGCCGTGGCCGAATCCGGGACGGCGGTACGCGCCATGGCCAACGTGCCACGGTCGTTCTTCAGACCGGCCTTGAACGACTTCTGGGCTTCGTTTTTTGATTGGCGCTTTGGTCGGGAGTTCGGTCTTGTTGGCATCCAGCCCGCCACCTTGAATCACAAAGCCCTGGATCACGCGGTGAAAGATGGTGCCGTTGTAGTGCTTGTCCTTGACGTAATCAAGAAAATTGGCCACCGAAAGCGGGGCGGCATCAGGGTACAGCTCAACCACGATGGCACCCTTGCTGGTGTCGATTTCAACTTGCGGATTAGCCGCGCAAGCCGCACCGGCTGCCAGCAGCAAACTCAGGGACATCAGGAATTTTTTTCATGCGGTTAGACCCGGGGTTTGAGAACAGCGGCCATGATAACACGGGCCAATGGCGCGTCTGGCGCGTTAGAATGGCGCTCATTGTGCCTTTGCGGAGCTCCCGTCACCATGCTGCCTAGCCTCAAACTGCCCTCGCTGGATCGTGTTGTTGCCGAATTCGATACCGTTTTGCGTACCCTGGCCGCGCCAGCGATCAGCGAACGGCCGCACCCGGATGCGCATATCGATGAAGCCGCAATGACCGCCGAAGAAAAAACGCCACGCGGCCGGTTTGATGCGGGTAAATCACAGTGGCGAAGTGTGTGCGCAAGCCTTGTATCAGGGCCAGGCCCTGACTGCGCGGGACCCGGCGGCGCGCCAGGCGCTCAAACATGCCGCGCATGAAGAAGTCGAACATCTGCCTGGACCGCACAACGCATCACCGAACTGGGCAGTCGTCCCAGCCTGCTTAATCCGCTGTGGTACGCCGGCAGCCTGGCCATGGGCGTGACCGCCGGTTTGATCGGCGATCGCTGGAACCTGGGTTTTCTGGCGGAAACCGAACGCCAGGTGGGCGCTCATCTGCAATCCCATCTGAGCACCTTGCCGCCGCAAGACAGCAAAAGCCGCGCCGTGGTGGCGCAAATGCATACCGACGAAATGACCCACGCGGTACTGGCCGAAGATCTCGGCGGCGCCCCGTTGCCCGAGCCGGTGCGCAAGCTGATGACCAGTACCTCAAAACTGATGACGTCCTTGTCGTATCGGCTGTAACGACGCGGCTTTGCGGCCGGACGGCTGTCAGAAATTGATCCAGATCAAGCGCCAATTTATGTAGTTGTCATAACGGCACTTCTTCACACTTTTGCCACAATGCTTGCGCGTATAACTGCACGTCATTCTGATCTGACTTGCAGGTGTAATCATGTCGCAACTACGTAGTCCGGCTGAAATTGTTGAAGCGATGGCGCATACCGGCACCGAAAAAAGCCACGCTGCCGATCTGGAAACTGGGGCTGATGGCCGTGTTGGGCGGCATGTTTATCGGCTTGGCACTTTGCTGGCGCTGGAGTGCGCCGCAGGTTCGCCCGGCCTGGCCGCCAGCGATCCGGGCCTGGTCAAATTGCTGTTTGGCGCGGTGTTTCCGTTAGGCTTTATTGCGGTGACGTTGACGGGCGCCGATCTGTTTACCTCCAACTGCGCTGCGGGCATGGTCAGTGCCTGGCAACGTCATATCAATGCGGGCACACTGGCGCGCTTCTGGCTGGTGTCTTATCTGGGCAATATGGTGGGCGCGGTCATCACCGCGTGGCTGTTTGGCCTGCAAACGCATCTGATTACCTCGGATACTTCTTCGGCTTATCTGATTCATCTGGCGATGGGCAAAGTGTCGCACCCGTTCTGGATGACCTTTGTGAAGGCCATGCTGGCCAATCTGCTGGTGTGCGTGGCCGCGATGCAGGGTTACTCGGCCAAAGACACGCTGGGCCGCATGCTGGGGATCTGGTTTCCGGTGATGGCGTTTGTGGCAATGGGCATGGAGCACAGTATTGCCAATCTGTTTATCCTGCCGGCGGCCGTGATGGCGGGCGCGGATATCAGCCTGACGCAAATGGTGTGGAATAACCTGATTCCCGCCACCTTAGGCAATATTGTCGGCGGCGCGTTGCTGATCGGCTTGCCGTATGCGCTTATCTATACCAAAGCGCGCGTGCGCCCGGCAGAAGAGGTTGACGCGGTGGTCAATGGCGCGGCGTCGAGTGCCCTGCCCGATATGGCGCACTAAACGGCATGCTGCAAAAAAGGCCCGCGCGTGAATACGCTGCGGGCCTTTTGTTTCAGGGGGCTTCGATCACTTCAAAGTCATGCGTGATATCGGCGGTCTTGCCCAGCATGATCGAGGCGGAACAATATTTTTTTCGGCCGACAGTTTGATCGCGCGCTCCACCACTTCCGGTTTGAGCGCCTTGCCCGTTACCACAAAGTGGAAATGGATTCTGGTGAAGACCTTGGGGTCTTCGTCCGCGCGATCCGCATCCACGTCGACCGTGCAATCGCGCACGTCTGCACGGCTCTTCTTGAGGATATGGATCACGTCATACGCGGTGCAGCCCGCCGTGCCCATCAACACCAGCTCCATCGGGCGCGGGCCCATATTGTTGCCGCCGCCTTCGGGGGCACCATCCATCAGTACCGAATGGCCAGAGCCCGATTGCGCCAGGAAGCTGACGTTTTCTACCCATTTCAAGCGCGTTTTCATTGTACTTATCTCCAGTTAGTGGCGCGATTCTACCGCTTGCAGCGCCACTCTCCCAAGCCCCGCACCAGGCTGCAGGGCACGCCAGCTCAATCGGGCGCCTGCTGCGCTGCACAAAAAAAGAACTTGCCAGCGGCTGAGGCTGGCTTAGGCTGACGTTACGACGCTGAAGCTGGCTTCGGCGTTGTCTCCTCCATCCTCCTTCTTTGGTGGAATTCAGCGCAATCTTTCGACAGGTTGCGTTTTTTTTTGCTGAATCCGCATCAATCCTGCTTTTATCCTGGTTTGTGTTTGACACTTCGTTGAAATACCAGATAAAATCCGCGACTTTCTCCAAATCAAAAAAATGTGGAACGTGCAGTTATGAAAACCTTTTCTGCCAAGCCGCACGAGGTTAAGCGCGAGTGGTTAGTCGTTGACGCCACTGACAAAGTGCTGGGTCGTCTCGCGGCTGAAATCGCCAAGCGTCTGCGTGGCAAGCACAAAGCCGAATACACCCCGCACGTCGATACGGGCGACTACATCGTAGTGGTAAACGCAGACAAACTGCGCGTGACCGGTGACAAGGCAACCAGCAAGATTTACTACCGTCACACCGGCCATCCGGGTGGTATCTACGAACGCACCTTCACTGAGATGCAGACCAAATTCCCGGGCCGTGCGCTCGAGATGGCTGTGAAGGGTATGCTGCCGAAAGGTCCGCTGGCTACGCCATGCTGAAAAAGCTGAAGGTGTACGCCGGTAATGAGCATCCGCACTCCGCTCAACAGCCCCAAGTTCTGGATATCTAAGGATCGACCAATGGTAGGTAAATACTATTACGGTACCGGCCGTCGCAAGAGCGCAGTTGCTCGTGTGTTCCTGGCTAAGGGTACCGGTCAAATCGTGGTCAACGGCAAGCCGCTCGACCAATACTTCGCTCGCGAAACCGGCCGCATGGTTGTTCGTCAACCGCTGCAAGTTACCGAAAGCCTCGAATCGTTCGACATTCTCGTGAACGTGGTTGGCGGCGGTGAAACCGGTCAAGCCGGTGCAGTGCGCCACGGTATCACCCGTGCCCTGATCGACTTCAACGCTGACTTCAAGCCGGCACTGAAGGCACAAGGCTTCGTGACCCGTGATGCACGTGAAGTTGAACGTAAGAAGGTCGGCTTCCACAAAGCCCGCCGTCGCAAGCAATTCTCCAAGCGTTAATCGCTGGGGCTTTGCCAAAAAAAACCGCCACTTGTTGGCGGTTTTTTGTTTTTCTGCCCTCCGGTCTGGCCCGCTCAGCCATCCGGGTGGATGTTTGCATGGGACAAGCGTGTAAGACGGTCACAGGTTGTCTGCTAGAATTGCGCTCTGTCTTACGGCCTCTGGTGGAGAATTACGCATGATCAAAGTTGGCATTGTTGGCGGTACGGGTTACACCGGCGTTGAGCTGCTGCGCTTGTTATCGCGCCACGAGGGCGCCAAAGTCACTGCCGTCACTTCGCGCAAAGAAGCCGGCATGCCGGTGGCGGATATGTACCCCAGCCTGCGCGGCTGGATCGATATTGCTTTCTCCACGCCCGAAGACGCCAATCTGAAAGAATGCGACGTGGTCTTCTTTGCCACGCCGCATGGTGTGGCCATGGCCCAGGCGCGCGAGCTGCTGGAGGCGGGCGTTAAAGTGATCGATCTGGCGGCGGATTTCCGCCTGAAAGATCCGCTTGAGTTCCAGAAGTGGTACGCCATGGAGCATAGCTGCACCGATCTGCTGGCTGAGGCCGTCTACGGTTTCCCTGAAGTGAACCGCGAGGCCATCAAACAAGCGCGCCTGGTCGGCATGGCTGGCTGCTATCCGACCTCGGTACAGCTGGGCTTTTTGCCGCTGCTGGAAGGCGGCAAGCAATGGATTGATGCCAGCACGCTGATCGCCGATTGCAAATCCGGCGTGTCCGGCGCGGGCCGCAAGGCCGAAGTACACACACTGCTGGCCGAAGCGGGCGACAACTTCAAGGCCTATGGCGTCAAAGGCCATCGCCATCTGCCTGAAATTACCCAAGGCCTGGTTGCCGTCCACGGCAAGCCAGTCGGCCTGACCTTTGTGCCGCATCTGGTGCCGATGATACGCGGCATCCACTCCACCTTGTACGCGCGCATTCTGCCGGAAGGCCGCGACGTCGATTACCAGAAAGTCTTTGAAGAACGCTTTGCCCACGAACCGTTTGTGGATGTGATGCCTGCAGGCAGCACGCCGGAAACCCGTTCGGTGCGCGGCTCCAATATCGCGCGCATCGCGGTGCATCGTCCGGGCAATGCTGATTTGTTGGTGATCCTGGTGGTTGAAGACAATCTGGTCAAAGGCGCCTCGGGCCAGGCGGTTCAGGTCATGAACCTGATGTTCGGCTTGCCCGAACGCCAGGGCCTGGACATCGTGCCGCTGCTGCCCTAAGCGATGCCGTTGCGACGTTTTTTACCGCGCCCGCCGTGCCCGACTCACGGCGGTGCCGATGGCGCTGCGCCCGAATCCCACGTGGATAAGCCGGCTGGGGCGCTATGGCATCGTCGTGTTGCTGATGGGGGGAGCGCTGTTGGCGGGCATTGCCTATGGCATTCGTCACGGCGAAGCGCAGGCACGCGCCAGCGTCAGTGGCGAAGCGGCTGCCTTGCTGCGCAACGCCAGTGCATTGGCGGAAGCCAATAACCAGCTGGCCGCGCAAAAGCAGCAATTGCAGATTACCGAATCAGCACGGGCCGCACTGGCCAGCGATCTGGCTGACGCGCAGCAAGACCTGGCGCGTAGTCGCGAAAGCCTGGCCTTTTTTTGAGACCTTGCTAACGACCAACGACCGTGCGCATCAAGTCAGTTTTGCTTTGTGTGAATTTGATGCCGCCGGTAAGGGCCAGTGGCATTACCGCTTGCTGGTGGTACAGGGCGTTAATCAAGCGCCCGAATTTGATGGCCAGCTCACGCTGACTGCGCTTACCAAAACCAATGGTAAGACGGCACGTACCGAAATGCCGTCGCAACAGTCCGTGTCAAACATTACCAGCGTTTTGAAGGCGATCTGACCTTGCCCGGCGGCATGGCGCCCGATGCTTTCGAGGCCACGCTGGGAATCAAAGACACACGCGCCAGCCTGGCGCAATGCCAGAAAAAAACCTGGAGGGATTTAAACGTGTTCAAAAAAATAAAAAAAAGGTAATCAACGCATAGATAGCCTGATCGGCGCGGGTTCCATCGTGACGGGCGATCTGGCTTTTGCGGGCGGTTTACGGGTAGACGGCACGGTACGCGGCAATCTGAGCGCCGTGGACGAAAAAAAACGCCACGCTGGTGGTCTCGGAAAAAAGCGCGCATCGAAGGCGGCGTGCGCACCAGCCATCTGATTCTGAATGGTGAGGTGGTGGGCCCGATCGAGGTGACGCAATACGTTGAATTGCAAGCCAAGGCGCGCATCACCGGCGATCTGACCTACAAGACACTCGAAATGCATCCGGGTGCAGTAGTGCAAGGGCGCTTGATTCCGTTAGCGGGCGCCCAGATTGTTGATACAGCGCCCGCCAAGGTCGAGGCCTGACCAGCGGTAGCCGCCTGGGGAATTGACCGCGCCAGTCTGCGCGCGGATAATCCCACTAGTTTAGTCAACTATTTTTCAGGAGCTAACCATGAATGCGGTAGCCGAAATGCCGAGCCCGTTTGTGTTTACTGATTCTGCCGCCGGCAAGGTGCGCGAGCTGATCGAGGAAGAGGGCAATCCGGACCTGAAGCTGCGTGTGTTCGTGACGGGCGGTGGTTGTTCCGGGTTTCAATACGGTTTTACTTTTGACGAAATCACCAATGAAGATGACACCGCTGTTCTCAAAAGCGGCGTGACCTTGCTGGTTGATCCGATGAGCTACCAATATCTGGTGGGCGCCGAGATCGATTACGTTGAAAGCCTGGAAGGTTCGCAGTTCACCATCAAGAACCCGAACGCCACTTCAACCTGCGGTTGCGGTTCTTCGTTCTCGGTTTAATATCGATGGCCAGCGCGCTGGCCGTGGTATCTGCAAAAAAGAGGAAGCCTTGTGCTTCCTTTTTTTTGTTGTCTGCGCCAGACGCAACCTGGCCCGGGCCGGCCGCCCGATTTATCATGCCTGGCAAGCCCGACGCCGGTGTGGTCTTCATCCATGAACGCAACTTCCCAGGAAAACCGATCGTGACTCAAGCCGTTTCGCAAGATGTGCAGGACCAGCTGTTCAAGCATGCCCGGACGCACAGCGCCTGGCAGCCGCGCGAGGTCAGCGATGAATTGCTGCATCAGTTGTACGACTTGCTCAAATGGGGGCCGACGTCCGCGAACGGCAGCCACGGTCGTTTTGTTTTTTTGTGAAGTCTGCCGCGGCCAAAGAAAAGCTCAAACCGGCACTGTCGGCGGGCAATCTGGACAAGACGCTACAAGCGCCGGTCACGGTCATCGTCGCGCACGACATGGCCTTTTACGATCAACTGCCCAAGCTGTTTCCACAAGCTGATGCACGCAGTTGGTTTGCGGGCAACCCGGCATTGATTGATGCCACCGCTTTTCGCAATGGTTCGCTCCAGGGCGCATATCTGATTCTGGCCGCGCGCGCATTGGGCTGGATTGCGGGCCGATGTCGGGCTTTAACAATGCCGTGGTCGACGAAGCGTTTTTTTGCAGGCACCACGTGGAAATCAAATTTCCTGATTAATCTGGGATATGGCGACAGCGCCAAACTTCATCCGCGTAATCCGCGTCTGGATTTCGCAGAATCGTGCCGTATCGAGTAGCATGCAGCAGCGCCGCGCATATAAGCAGGCGTTGATGCTCTGGAGAACTAAAGCAAGATGGCGGATTGGAGTGTATGGAAGGCGCTGGAAGACTGGCGTGGGCGCAAGCACGAGCTAGACCCGTTGTTTGCCGCAGCCGGTATCGCGCCCGAACTCGATTCCATGGTGACGCGGGTGCTGGTCGACCTGCGTCGCGCGCCGCCGACCGCGCCACTGCTTACCGGCGATAAAACCCGCGATGAAACTGAATTCGGTCGGTTTCATGAGGCGTATTTCCGCTACTACGATGACAGCCTGCAAAAGGTCGAATCGTTGTTGCAACACGCCTGGGTGCCCGAAGCCGAACCCATCGCCAAAGAAATCCGCGCCGAGTTAGGCCGGATGCGTAAGGCCATGGAAGAAAGCCCCGGCAAAGTGCCGAGCTTTGAAAAGCTTGAAGTCTTGCTGCGCCACTATGTGCGGCTCGACCATCCGCAACATCCGGTGCCCGAAGGCATCCTGGCCGAGCGCCGGCGTGCTTTGGTGGATGTGGCCGGCTATCCTTTGCTGGTGCAGCACGCGGCTGCGCAGACGTTTTCCGAGATGGTGCCGCCCTTGGTGACGCCCGAGTTCCGCCAGCAATTGCAAGAACGCATCCAGGCCTATTTGCAAACGCCGTGGTTGCATACGCGGCTGGTGTCACAGTGGTTTGTCACCACTGTGCTCGACGCGGCGCTGGCACGAAAAAAAACGCGATGCAACCGAAGATGCCCGCATCCTGGCCAGCATGTCACGGCGTTGGCCCACTTTGTCGGTGTGGATCCCCGAGTTTGAGCAGGCGGACCAGGTCTGGTATCTGATCCTCGTGCTGATTACGGTTAGCGCATTGTTTATGGAATGGTGGTGGGTGGCGGTGCCGATGATGATCTGGTTGCATCTGTCGCTGGCAGCATTTCGGCGCGAACGCAAAGAAGTCGAAGCGCGGCGTGCCCAGATTGTGGCGCGCGCAGTCACCATGAAAAAAAAGTGCGCGACCGCTTTGCCACCAATCAGACCACGCCCGAGAAACTGGCCTTCCAGCTCCGCCAACTGGATGAGCGCGGCGAATATTTTGACGATAACGTCTACGCCTTGCTGCGCCTGCATCAACACGAAGCCTGACCCGTGCGGATGCCTGCGCTACGCCTCAGGCGGCGTGGGGCAGATGGTGTACTGCGCCGTCCTCAAAGCGCAGTAGCTCGCCTTGTGGAATCCGGATCCAGTCTTCGTTATCGGTCAGCGGCTGCGTGGCAATCACTGCCACGTGATCGCTCGGCTGGGTATAGCGGGCAAAATCGACGCTGACATCAGCATCGGCCAGATGCGCCATCGCAAACGGCGCTTGCCGGATGATGTAGTGCAGATCGGTGGCGCAGCGGGCAAACAACGCCGTGCCGTCCGATAACAGAAAATTGAAAGTGCCGTGTTTGGCCAGTTCTGCCGCCAGCGCCGCCATGGTGGCATGCAGCTCCGCCAGCGGCGGCTTGCTGGGATAGCGCAGACCCAGCTGATCCATCAGCCAGCAAAATGCATATTCGCTATCGGTGGTTCCCACCGGCTGAAAGCGGCTGCTTGCCATCGGCGGGAGTTCGGTCAGATTGCCGTTATGCGCAAACAACCAGTAGCGGCCCCACAATTCGCGTTTAAACGGATGGGTATTGGCCAGCGAAACCTCACCTTGGGTGGCTTTGCGGATATGCGCGACCACATTGCGGCTTTTGATTGGATATTTGTGCACCAGATCGGCCAACGGTGACAGGGCCGAGGGCTGATGGTCGAGAAACATGCGGCAGCCGTCGCCTTCAAAGAATGCGATGCCCCAGCCATCCGAATGATGGTCGGTCAGGCCGCCGCGTTGGCGAAAGCCTTCAAAAGAAAACACGATATCGGTAGGCACATTGCAATTCATGCCCAATAACTGGCACATAACGACGGTTCCGCAAATTTCTCAGGCGATGTTGTCATTATGGGACCGCAATGGGCATCGGCAAACCCCGGGGTATTCCCTGGTCTGTATCGATATGTGCAAGCCCACAGCAATAAAAAAAACCCGGCTTATCGCCGGGTTCTTTTGCGAGATGAGCGGTGTTACTCGCCCAGCGCGCCTGCGCCGATGCTGAAACCTGCATCCACATACAGGATCTCGCCGGTCATGCCCGAAGACAGATCGGACATCAGGAATGCGGCGACATTGCCGACCTCGAGCTGCGACACATTGCGCTTGAGCGGGGTGGCATCGGCCGCGCGCTTGAGCAGCGTGCCAAAATCCTTGATGCCGGAAGCTGCCAACGTCTTGATCGGGCCTGCCGAAATACCGTTAACACGGATGCCGCGTTCGCCCAGCGCGCCTGCCATATAACGCACGTTGGCTTCAAGCGATGCTTTGGCCAGACCCATCACGTTGTAGTTGGGGATAGCACGCTCGGCGCCCAGGTAGGACAAGGTCACCAAGGCAGCGTTGTCCGCCAGCAGGTTGCGCGCGGCTTTCGCCATGGCGGCAAAGCTGTACGAGCTGATGTCGTGCGCAATCTGGAAGTTTTCGCGGGTGACGGCGTCGAGGTAATTGCCCTTCAGCGCATCACGCGGTGCAAAGCCGATGGCATGGACCAGGCCGTCGAGCTTGTCCCAATGTTTGGCCAGTTCTACAAACAATGCTTCTATCTGTTCGTCGCTTGCGACATCACAGGGCAGTACCAGCGTCGAACCAAAATCAGCAGCCAGATCGACTACGCGTTGTTTCAGATCTTCCGACACATAGGTAAATGCCAGCTCGGCGCCTTCGCGCTTGGCCGCTTCGGCGATACCGTAAGCGATAGAGCGATTGGACAAAACACCGCTAATCAAAATCTTTTTTGCCGGCCAGAAAGCCCATGCTGTTTCCTTGTTAATCCGTTCAGTCGCGCGATTATAGACGAAACTGTAACCACCGCGCGCGTCTACGCCCGGTGGTCAGGCTACAAGGAGGCCGGCAAGCCGACAGAATCAGGCGATGCTGTAAGGCAGATCAAGCACTTGCAGGGCCGGGCCGTCCGGTGCGCCCAGATGCAGACCGTGCTCCAGCGAACTCATTTGCACCACCACCAGCGCCTCGCTCTGGCCGGCTGCCGCCGGGGCTGCCAACATGACGCGGCCAGAGGCTGGCCATTCATTTCGGGGCTGAACACTTCCTGGCCCGCCGCCGCGGCTGCGGCCACCTGTATGCGATACATGCGCCGTTTGAGCTTGCCCAGATATTGCGTACGCGCCACGATTTCCTGGCCGGGATAGCAGCCCTTGCTAAAGCTGACCGCGCCGATCAATTCCATATTGGCCATCTGCGGCACGAATTCTTCTTGCGTGGCTGCGGTAATCCAGGGCGTCCCCGCACGGACTTCGGTCAAACGCCACACCGGCTCGTCCACGCTCACGGCACCAGCGCTGGCCAGCGCTTGCCATACGCCGGCAGCCTGATCCGCGCTCACCACCAACTGATAGCGTGCGCCCGGCAAGCCGATGATCGCGCCCATGTCCCAGTCGGCCACGTGCAATGATTCGGGCAGGGCTGCGCCGGTTACCTGGGCGACGAGGGCGCCCGCATGCGGGCCAGCCACCCCGATCAGGCCAGTTCAGCCGTGGCATCAGTGGCTTTGGTTTTGCTGCGCAGTATGAACATGCTCAAGCGTTTCTGGATGGCGGCTTGCAGATCGCTGGAGATTTGCACCAGATAATCGCCCTGTGCGCGATAGATCAGAAAGCTGGCCAGCATGCGGCCCTTGGGCGTGGAATAGCTGGAGTATTGCGCGCTGGTGTCGTCGACTTTGCTCAGGTCACTCGACAACTGGCCTTGTAGGAACGTCATCGTTTCTTCGCCGCTAAAACGGATGACGCCGTATTGAGTCAGCGGCTGATCACGCTGCCGCTTTCGAGGGCGGCGAGCGCAGTCTCGGCGGGGGAGGGCGTGAGGGTAAGGGTATCGGTCCAGCTCATGGGGGGGGGCGCTCGCGTTGATATATAAAGGCAGATTGCCCAAACAGATGGGGCTGGGGCCGGGCAAAAAACAATCGTGTTCAGCATGACTTGCAGCGGACAGGCGTGAACAGATGTCGTGCAAAAAAATGCGCCGACGATGCAGCGCATTTCCAAACACTTTTATAACAGCCTGAACGCCGCGTTAATCCTCGCTGGGCGCTGGCTCTTTGGTTTGTACCTTGTCGGCCTGCTCCAGCGGATCGTCATGCCCTTGGCGCCATGCGCCGCCAGTCTGGAAGACCGGTGCTTCGAGTTTGCCACCGATGCGGATTTGCGAAGAAGCCGCAATCACGCCTGCCTGCAAACGCGCCTGTGCGCCGCCACTGATCTTGTTACCGGCTTCGATTTTCATGGCGCCGGTGGCGACAAACTTGCCCGCATCAACTTTGATGTTGGCCAGCTGCACCACCTTGCCGTTGATTACGGCATTACCGGTCAGGGTATCAAAACGGGTAATCCCGCCGCGTGCATAGGTCACCGGCACGGTCGATTTCAGCGGCGCAATCAAATCAAAATTATGGATGGCGCCTTGCTTGATCGTCATGTTGGTATCGATTTGCGGCGTTGCCAGCAGGGTTTGGTAGCTGTCGCCGGCATAGGCAAAGTTCGCATCGCCTTCAATGCGGCCAGACACAAAAGTGGTCTGGTTAAACAGCCGGGTCAGCGGCTCGGCTTGTACGCTGCTGCCGTGCACGGTGCCGGTGAGTTTCCAGCCATCCGTCCAGTCCAGCCGCGCTGTGCCTGAAACCACGCCGCTATAGAGTTCGCCATGGATTTCGGTGACCTGCAAACCGTTCTGGTTGGCAATGCCTTTGAGCTGCAAGCTATCAAAATGCGCTGGCACCGACAGTGGCAAGTCCCAACCGCTGGCACTCAGCGTGGCGGCAAAATCGCTGCCCTGCGGCAGGATCTCCAGCGTCATGCGGCCGCTGCTATCAGTGACCGTCAGGCCTGCCAGATTGCTCCCGCTATCAAACTTGAGTACGCCGTCGAGAGGGCCGACTTCGCTGTTATTGCGCACGATGCTGGTCCGGATCAAATGCAGGTCAGCAAAGTGCACCGTGCTTCGCCACTTTGCGGACGCAGTTTTTTGCGGCAATTGCATGGCCCATTGCGGGCTGAAGTGGCCGCCCTCGACCGTGACTTCGCGCAGGTCACGCCCCCAGTGCAATACGTTGTAAACGGTGAGCGGCACGCGGATAAATTCGATATGACCGATGGCCGGGTCACCATCGAGGGTAATGTCCTGCAGCACCAATGCCGGGCGTGGTGTGTATTCAAAAGCCAGTTGTTGCAGCTGGATATTGCTATGCGTAATACGTTGCAGCAGGCGCGTTGCGTCACCCGAAAACAATTGCAGCGGCACAATGACCGGTAATGCGGCAATAAATGCTAAAAAAAATGATCAATATAATCAAAGGTTTTTTTTATTTTTTTTCCATACTTTACTCACGTTTCTCTTTGCATGTTGCTTGACAGGTTTCAAGTGGCCTACTAATATACGCACCTCATCGACGCAGCAGCAAGTCGATTCCCTGATAGCTCAGTCGGTAGAGCGACGGACTGTTAATCCGCAGGTCCCTGGTTCGAGTCCAGGTCGGGGAGCCAGATTCTGAAAGGCCACGCAATCGCGTGGCCTTTTTTCATTTGTGTTTCAGACTGCGAAACACAAAGCAGATTTGCATGTACTGCCATGGTCGTCCCCTGATCTGGTGCGCTATAACGGGTATGCGTTACGGCATTGCGTGTGGCGGACAATATCAAGTGGCTCTCGCATCACCAAGCTGTTAAAGCCTCAACGGCCGAAAGCGCGCGGCATACGGGAGCACGGTCAGATTGATTGTTGTAGCCGGGCCATCATACGCAATTCCGATTACGGCTATTACCAGAAATACATCCAGCGCCTATCAATTCACAGAACGAATTGCGCCCAAACCCGCAGTGTTCGCATATAGGCGCAATTTATATAAAAAAAATACGCTGCAAATTCAACGATTTGACCCTTTTAATAGGGTGAACATTCTCAGTACTCAATCTGACTTTCAGATTCGTCTCATGGTTGCACCTATCCCCCCTGGATAACTTGGCATGCACCCGGCCCACACGATTTCAGTCGTGTCTGGCAATGCCGGCAGACAGCGTTTCAAAGGGGGAATCACCACATGCGTATCGGATATCTGCTGGATGAATCAGACCACGGCCACGAGCATACACGTCTCGAGCTGATGCGTGCCTGGTCATGCCAGGCTGTGTTTATGGATCTTAACTCGCACTCGCGCCGACAATTGTCGATGGCGCTAGCCAGCCTGATCAGTAATGACACACTGGTCATCCACAATCTCGATACGGCAGGCCTCGGTGCTTATCAATTATTGTGCTTGCTGGAACAACTGGATCGACGTGGCGCCAGTCTTGAAGTCGTGGCGCTGGGTTTATCTTCCGCCACCGCCGAAGGTCAACGCACCTTGATGAATATCCTGATCCAGCAACTGCGTTCCGAGCGCCCGGCGCGTGCCAAACCGCTCGGCAAACAACGTGGCCGTCGGCCCAAGCTCAATGCGAGTGCGGTGCGGCTGCTGGCAGAAAGTCTGCGGCGCGGCATGCACAGCCGTGACGTTGCCAAAGATATGGCGTATCAATCGCCACCCTGTACCGCTACAAACGCCTGATTGAAGATGGCGGCATCGCGTCCTGATGGTTCCTGGTCCGCTCAGTCGGGCGCGTCCTGCGGCTTGATCGGCAAATAAGCATCAAATCGCGTACTTTCGCCGTCATAGCCAAAGTCAGGTTTGGACCCCGCCAGCCATGGTGCTGCGCGGGGTCTTTTTTACTACTACGCGTTGCCGTGCCACACGCCGTGCCGGCGCCAGCAGCGCATCCGAGTCAAAATCCCCGCCGATCAAGGACTGAAACGCGGCCATTTCTTTTTTTGGCGCGCGCGCGTTTTTCCGGTTCGGGAAACATCGGGTCCAGAAAGACCACATCAAACGATTGTGGCGCAGCGGCTTCCAGCCAGGCTTGCGCGCCGGCCTGCAGCAAGTTCATGCGGGCGACGATGGGCGCCG
>BBFD01000062.1 GCA_001313065.1 Silvimonas sp. JCM 19000 | reverse complement strand
CGAAGCCATCCGCCCGGCCGCGCGTGGCCGCGTGCATACGTTTATCGCCACCAGCCCGATCCATATGGAAAAAAAAGCTGCGTATGGCGCCCGAGCAAGTAGTGGAAGCGGCCGTTAAATCGGTGCTGATCGCTCGCGAATATACCGATGACGTCGAATTTTCGGCCGAAGATGCATTGCGTTCCGACCCGGCATTCCTCGCTTATATCTTTGGCGAAGTGATCAAGCCGGCGCCAGAACCATCAACGTGCCCGACACCGTCGGCTACGCCATCCCGGGCCTGACCGAACGCTTTTTCCGCGATCTGATCGCGGCCACGCCGGGCGGTGAATCGGTGGTCTGGTCGGCACATTGCCACGATGATCTGGCATGGCGGTGGCCAACTCGCTGGCCGCGGTGCTGGGCGGCGCACGCCAGGTGGAATGCACCATCAATGGCCTCGGCGAGCGCGCTGGCAATGCCAGCCTTGAAGAAATCGTGATGGCGGTAAAAACGCGCAAGGATGTCTTCCAGGTCGAAACGCAAATCGACGCCACCCAAATCGTGCCGACGTCCAAGCTGGTGTCCACCATTACCGGTTACCCGGTGCAGCCGAACAAGGCCATCGTCGGCGCAAATGCGTTTGCGCACGAATCGGGCATCCATCAGGACGGCGTGCTCAAGCATCGCGAAACCTACGAGATCATGAGTGCCGAATCGGTGGGCTGGAGTACCAACCGTTTGACCCTGGGCAAGTTGTCCGGCCGCAATGCGTTCAAGACCAAGCTGGGCGAACTGGGCATCGAGCTGGCCAGCGAAGAAGCGCTGAATGCGGCGTTTGCGCGCTTTAAAGAACTGGCTGACCGCAAGCGCGAAATCTTCGACGAGGATTTACATGCCCTGGTCTCGACCGAGCTGATCAGCAAAGAACAAGATACCTGGCGTCTGACCTCGCTGAAGGTGGTTTCGGAAACCGGCGAGATTCCGACTGCAACGTTAGTGATGGCAGAAAACGGCAGCGAAAAAAAACGCGTGCAATGCGAGGGCGATGGCCCGATTGATGCTGCCTTCAAGGCGATTGAATCGATTGTGGGCAGCGGCGCGGAATTACAGCTTTATTCGGTCAATGCCATTACTCAAGGCACCGACAGCCAGGGCGAAGTGACCGTGCGGCTGGAACGCGATGGTCGCGTCGTCAACGGCCAGGGCGCCGATACCGACATTCTGGTGGCCAGCGCCAAGGCGTATATCTCGGCCGTCAACAAGTTACAGAGCAATATCACGCGTACTCACCCGCAACCCGCTTAAGTCGTCTATCCACGCAGCGGACGGGCCCGGTCATGGGGTGTCTTGACCAGCCCGAATCTTGCGGACTTGCCGGAAACCGCCCCGCCCACCAGGCCGGGGTTGGCGCCAGCCTTACCGAGGCTAGCGGAACCGATCGCACCAGCGGCCAACAGCTCGCTGCGCGGCGACCAGGCTCCGGCACCTTCTCCCCCTGTTTTACTTCATCCAGCGTGGCATCGGCTTCGCATAGGGTGGGTCAAGACCCACCGACCAAAGCCGCAAAGAAGAACGCTGCACGCCGATCAATTCTTCTCTATGGCTTTGAGTGGTGGGTCTAGACCGACCATCCAAAGCCGCGAAGAAGAACGCTGCACGCCGATCAATTCTTCTCTATGGCTTTGAGTGGTGGGTCTAGACCCACCCTATCTTCACCGCATTGGCTCGGCATCGCGCGGAGACTGCGTCTTAATGCTGCTCGGCCTCCAGAATGCTCGGACGCATCCATTTCGAGTAATACGAGATCGACAGAAACGCGATGCTGGTGATGATGACCTCCACAAACGCCAGCCCCTGCGACAAGCCTTTGTCGCTCCACGCACGCATCAAACCCTCAGCCCACCACAGCAGCACAAACATCGAGCTCCACTGATAGGTATAGCGACGGCCGTGCAGCAAGCCACGCAGCGGTAGCAGCAAGGGCACGGCTTTTAATGCCAGCGATGAGCCACCGGGCCGCAACGGCGCCAGCCACAGTTCCCACAGCAAGCACAACGCGATCAACGCCAGCCAGCACGTAATCGATATCCATTGCGCCCACGCACGTTTTTTTTGCGCGCCGTTTTTTTCAGCGGCTGGGCCGGACGCCGGCTCATGCCTTGACCGCCAGCTTGAGCGCCACTTCGGCCAGCCGTTTGCCTTGCGCCAATGCCAGTTGTTTTTTTTCGTGCTCGGTAATCGGCAGATTGCCTTGCGCGCCCGCCACGTGGCTGGCGCCGTAGGGCGTGCCGCCGCTCTCGGTGGTCGACAGCGCGGTTTCGGTGTACGGCAGGCCCACCAGCACCATGCCGTGATGCAACAGCGGCAACATCATGGTGATCAGCGTGGTTTCGTTACCGCCGTGGTGCGACCCGGTGCTGGTAAACACCGTCGCCGCTTTGCCTGCCAGCGTGCCGCCCAGCCAGGCGCCCACCGTGCCATCCCAGAAATATTTCATTGGCGCCGCCATATTGCCAAAGCGGGTTGGGCTGCCGACGGCGATGCCGATGCATTCTTCCAGATCAGCCACGCTGACATAAGGCGCACCGCTGTCCGGGATGGCGGGTTCAGTCGCTTCGGTGACGGTGGAGACTTTGGGCACGGTGCGCACGCGTGCCGTGGCGCCGGGCACGGATTCAACACCGCGCGCAATCAGTTGAGCCAGTTGGCGCGTGGCGCCGTGTGTGCTGTAGTACAGCACCAGAATATCTGCCAAGAGCTTGCTCCGTTCTTTCAATGAGACGCCCCGAGGCGTACGCCCGAGGCCACTTCAGTTAAACTCGGGCGATTATAAATTCTTCGGCGCTGCGATGTTTCATCCTTTAACCCGCCAACATCTGGAAAGCCTGGTGACCATCAGTTTCTGGCGCCGGGTGATCGGCTTTGGTCAGTATGTCGGCCATCGGCTGATCAAGGATCGTTGCCTGCAAACGGCGGGTAGCCTGACCTACACCACGCTGCTGGCGCTGATTCCGCTCTTTACCATCGCGCTGACGCTGTTCAGCGCGTTTCCGATGTTCAGTGATTACAGCGCCAAGTTCAAAACCTTCATCTTGCTGAATCTGGTGCCCGATGCCGCCGGCAAGATCATCGGCGTATACATGCGGCAGTTTTCCGATAACGCGGAAAAAAAACTGACTGCCCTCGGTACCATCGGCCTGGCGGTCACCGCCCTGCTGCTGATCTTTACCATCGAAAAAAAACCTTTAACGAAATCTGGTCGGTACGGCGCCCGCGCGGCATTCTGGCGCGCACGCTGATTTACTGGGCAGCGCTGACGCTGGGCCGGTGGCGCTGGGCATCAGCCTGTCGCTGACGTCGTGGATTTATCATCACAGCGGCGGCTTGATCAGCGGCATTCAGGTATGGGACACCACTATCCGCGTCGGCCCCTCGCTGGTGATGTTTGCGATGCTGAGCCTGATGTACATCACCATCCCCAACTGTTATGTGCCGCGCAGCCACGCCATTATTGCGGGCGTGCTGGTGGGCGTGGCGTTGGAATTGATGAAGGCTTTGTTCGGCCTGTATGTGCAGGCCTTTGTGACGCTAAAGATGGTGTACGGCGCGTTTGCCAGCTTCCCGATCTTTCTGACCTGGTTGTATGTGTGCTGGGTGATCATTCTGGGCGGCGCGGTGCTGTCGGCCAGTTTGTCGTACTGGCACGGTGATGCGTGGGAATGGCATGCGCGCCGTGGCACGCGCTTTGAGCAAGCGGTGCGTATCCTGCTGGCCTTGTCCGAGGCGCATGAAAACGGTGTGCTGTTGCACATCAACGAGTTGCGCCTTCAGATCAACGTGGGCCTGGATAGCACGCTGACCTTGCTGGACGAGATGCTGGAATGCGGCTGGGTGGAAACCACGCGCGAAGGCGAATGGCTGTTGGCGGCTGCGCCGGCGCGCATCACCTTGCTGGATATCTATGAATGCGTCGAAGCGCCGCTAGCGGCCAAAGAAGGCAAGCATATGGAAGAACTGGCGGCACGCATGCGCGCGCCGCTGCAAGAAACCCTGGCCGATTACGCCAGGCTGGAAGCAATCGCGTCGGCCGAACAACCGGCCTGAAGTGCGCCGCGTACGATCTCCGGGCTCAGCGTGCCGATGTATGACTGGCCCAGCTTTTGCATCAGGATGAACTTGATCTTGCCGGCATCCACTTTCTTGTCTTGCGCCATCAGTTCCGCATAGCGCTCATAGCCAAAGTCCGGCGCTTGCACCGGCAAACCGGCAGCATGGATCAAGTTGATGATGCGCTCCAGATCCGCATCGCTGATCTGGCCGAGCAGACGCGAAGCGTGCGCCGCCAGCACCATGCCTGCGGCCACGCCTTCGCCATGCAACCACACGCCATAGCCCATGCCGGTTTCGATGGCATGGCCAAAGGTATGGCCCAGGTTCAGCAAGGCACGCACGCCTTGTTCTTTTTTTTCATCCTCGCCGACGATGCGCGCCTTGTTTTGGCAGCTGCGTTCGACCGCGTAGGTCAGTGCCGCCACATCGCGCGTCATCAATGCGTCGATATTGGCTTCGAGCCATTCAAAGAATTCCAGATCGTCGATCAGACCGTACTTGATCACTTCGGCCAGGCCCGCGGAGAACTCGCGCGGCGGCAAGGTATCCAGCGTGGCCAGATCGGCCAGCACCAGACGCGGTTGGTAGAACGAGCCGATCATGTTCTTGCCCAGCGGATGATTGATGGCCGTCTTGCCACCGACCGAGGAATCCACCTGCGCCAGCAAGGTGGTTGGAATCTGGATAAACGGCACGCCGCGTTGATACACCGCCGCGGCAAAGCCAGTCATATCGCCCACCACGCCCCCACCCAGGGCAATCAGCGTGGTTTTGCGTTCCGCGCGCGCACCCAGCAGCGCATCAAAAATCAGATTGAGCGTTTCCCAGGTTTTGTATTGCTCGCCATCGGGCAGCACCACCGGCAGCACGCTGACGCCGCGCGCCGCCAATGCATCGCTTAGCGGCTGCAGGTACAGCGGCGCCACCGTGGTATTGGTCACGATCGCCACGCGCGGTTGCGGCAACAAGGCAGTAATGCGCTCAGCCTGCGCCAGCACGTCGCGGCCGATCAGGATGTCGTAGGAATCGGGGCCGAGCTCTAGCTTAACGGTGCGCATGAAGGGTCTTCTCAAGTTGCAGGATCAACTGATGGGTCAGATGCTGGACGGTCTGGCGGCTGGTATCCATCACCAGATCAGCCACTTCGCGATACAAGGGGTCGCGCGCTTCAAACAACTCGGCCAGGCGGGCTTTGGGGTTGGCGGTTTGCAGCAGCGGGCGATTCTTGTCATGCGCGGTGCGCTGGTACAGATCGTCGACGCTGGCGCGCAGATAGATCACAAAGCCGCCCCGGCGCAGTGCCGCGCGGTTGTCCGGATTGAGCACTGCGCCGCCGCCCGTGGCCAGCACGATGTCCTGCATTGCCGTCAGCTCGCTGATCACCGAACATTCGCGCGCGCGAAAGCCGCCTTCGCCCTCCATCTCGAAGATGGTGGGAATCCGCACGCCGGTGCGCGCTTCGATCTCGTGATCGGAATCAAGAAAGGTCTTGCCGGTGGCGCGGGCGAGCGCGCGCCCGACCGTGGTTTTACCGGCGCCCATCAAACCGACGAGAAAAAAAATTGCCTGGCATTTTCATGCCAGGCATTTTATCGGAAAGTCCGCCCGGGCGGGCGGCCTTCCTGCTGCGTTGCAGTTGCTGCAACAGGCCGCGTCAGCGCATTGCAGTGCGGCCAGTTGAGCGTACCGCGGCGCGCTTAACGCAGGGTCAGGTCGGACTGGATGATCTTCGGCGTAATAAAGATCAGCAGCTCGGCCCGGTTGTCGGTGTCGATGTGGTACTTGAACAGATTACCCAGCACCGGGATATCGCCCAGCACCGGCGTCTTGTCGACCGAGTTGGTCAGCGTCTGGGTGTAGATACCACCGATCACCACCGTGCCGCCGTTCTCAACCAGCACCTTGGTTTCGATGTGCTTGGTGTTGATGGCCGGGCCGTTGGAAGTGGTCTGACCCACGCTATCCTTGTTCACTTTGACGTCGAGTACCACGTTGCCATCCGGCGTGATTTGCGGCGTCACACGCAGCGACAGCGAAGCGTCCTTGAAGGCGATGGTAGTGGCACCGTTCTGCGCGCTTTGCGAGTACGGGATTTGCTGACCATCTTCAATCACGGCTTCAACCTGATCGGCCGTCACCAGACGCGGGCTGGAAATGATCTTGCCCTTGCTGTCCGCCTCAAGCGCCGACAGTTCCAGACCCAGCAACCAGTTGGCGCTTTGCGCAACCAGTGCAAAGGTCGAGGCATTGCCCACACCCAGACCGGTGGCCGGCAGGTTAACGCCCAACAGATTGCTGGTGCTCAGCGTATTGCTCGACGTATTGCCGGTATTGGTGCCGCTACCGCTGTAGTTGCTCAGGCTAGGCGAGGTGCCGATGGTGGTGCCACCGACGTGGCTCAGCGTGGCCCAACCCAGACGAGCGCCGAGTTCACGGCTGAAGGTGTCCGAAGCTTCCACAATACGGGCCTCGATCATCACCTGGCGCACCGGCACGTCGATCTTGTTGATCACCGAACGGATCTGCTCCAGCTTGCTCGACACATCCTGAATAAACAGGGTGTTGGTGCGCGGATCGACCACAATGCTGCCGCGCTTGGACAACATCTGTTGCTTGTCGTCGGTCAGCATCTTTTTGATGTCGTCGCCCTTCTGGTACTTGAGCTCAAACGACTCAGTCCGGGTCGGTTCCAGATCATCGATGTTCTTTTGCGCTTCGAACTGTTGCTTTTCTTTGTCAGCCAGTTCGGCGCGCGGCGCAATCCACAGCACGTTGCCACTCTTGCGCTGATCCAGACCCTTGGCTTGCAGAATGATGTCGAGCGCCTGGTCCCACGGCACGTCTTTAAGGCGCAGCGTCAGGTTACCGTTGACCGAGTCGCTGGTGATGATGTTCAGGCCGGTGAACTCGGCAATCACTTGCAGTACGGTGCGGATTTCAACGTTCTGGAAGTTCAGCGAGAGTTTTTTTCGCCCTTGTACGCCGGCTTGACCGCGCCGACCTTGTTGTCTTCCACCTTGGGGCGGACTTCAACAATAAAGCGGCTCTCGGTCTGATACGCCGAGTATTCCCAGTTGCCTTTCGGCTCGATGGCAATGCGCGCGTTGTCACCCATGGCATAGGCATCAACCTTGACCACCGAGGTGCCAAAGTCGCTCACGTCCATGCGGCGTTCCAGCGTCTTGGGCAGTGCGGCCTTGGAGAAATCAACCAGCAGGGTTTTGCCTTGCGGGCGGATATCGATACCGACGTTAGGATCAGACAGATCCACCACCAGACGGCCTTCGCCATTGGGGCCACGGCGGAAATCCACGCCCTTGATGCTTTGCGCGGCAGCAGCCGGCTTGGCATCGGCAAAGTGCACCGGACGGGTTTCGGCGGGCGTATTTGCCTGCGCGCCATCCAGCGTAATGATATAGCTGTTGCCATCCACCTTGGTGGTATAGCCAGCCTGCTTTTGCAGGTTCAGCACCAGGCGGGTACGGCCCGGGCCTTCCGCGATATTGATCACGCGCAGCGCGCTACCATTGACTTGCACGCTGTTTTTTTGCCAGCCTGGTTGCCCGCGCCCGGAAAATCGAAGGCGATACGCGGCGGCGTATTCACCGAAAAGGCGGTCGGGGTGGGCGGTGTGCCGTTGAACGTCAGCTTGATAATCTGCTTTTCAGGCGTGACCTGATTGACGTCCACGCCAGTAATGTCTGCCGCCATGGCCCAGGAGGCGCACAGTGCGCAGGAGACCAGCCATGCTTTTTGCATGATGGATGCCTTGATCATTTTTTTCTGCTCCGCTTCTTGCAGGGGAAGCGAAGTATCACGCTCCACCCAATCCCCGCCGCTGTCTTCGACGATTTCTTTGAGTTTGACTTCGGTATCAGATACGACGAGCACCTTGCCGAAGTTCTGACCCATGTAATTGCCGACCTTGATCCGGTACAGATTGCCATCCGGCGCGCGTATCAATGCCTGCACGGTCTTGCCTTGTTGCAGCGTGCCGACGAAGACCAGCTTTTCGAGATCGTAGTTTTCCAGTGCTTCTTTGGGGCGATTGGTATCCGGTGCTGCGACGCCGCCGCCCGCTTTGCGCGCGACATCCATCTTGTGCGGGTTATACGGATCGGATACGTCAAATGCATTGTAGGTAAACGGCGTGTACTGGCGCGCCTCGGGCAACGGTTCTACCTTGCCGCGCAGGCCTTCCTTGCTTTGCGCCATCCACGCCCGAAGATCGTCGTTGCCGTCACCACACGCGGCCAGCGTCAGCGCCAGCAGGGTGAGTGCCAGGCCGCGCGACACCACGGTGCGGTTCAGTGCGACGCTGCATATAGAGTTCATGGGCATGGGTCTCACTTCTTCTTCTTCGCGTCGATTTCAGCCTGATGCACGGCCTGCGCCTCAGCATCATCCAGTGCGCGATAGGTCTTGACCACAGCGGCCATGGTCAACTGATCGGGCGACTTCGGCACGGTAATCTCGATATTGGTCAGCGTCACAATGCGCGACAGTTGCGCCACATCGCTCACAAACGCCGCCAGATCGTGATACTTGCCATCAATCTTGATGTCGATCGGCATCTCGGCAAATTCAGCGGTCTTGGTCTCGGCATTGGGCTTGAACAGCTCAAACTGCAGACCACGGCCCACACCAGCCTGGTTGATCTCGGTCAACAGCGTTTCCATCTCGGATTTATTCGGCAGCTGACGCAGCAGCGAATCAAATGAGTGACGGATTTCTTCCAGCTGCTGCTTGTAGGCGTCCAGGTTGATCGCGTTCTTTTCTTTCTCAAGATATTCCGTCTTGAGCTGAGCTTCTTGCGCCTCGCCCGAGGTGAGCGCATCCATCTGATCACTCCACAGATAGAAATACCCACCCGCGATCACCAGCGCAAACACGATGGCCAGCAAAGACATCTGCACCGGCAACGGCCAGTTGCCCATGTCTTTGGGGTCCAGATTACGCAGTTCATCCATCGTCATTGCGGTGCTCCCGGTTTCTTGGCCGCAGCCGGGCCCGATGCATCTTCCACCGCGCGAGTGATCTGCACGTTGAGCGTGAATTCGGACAGGCGTTGCGTGCTACCGTGGCGGCTTTTACTTCGATCAGCAGCGGTTGTTCAAATACCGGCGAATCAGCCAGATTGCGCATCAAGGTAGAAACGCGCGCGTTGGATTGCGCGTAACCGTTGAGCACCAGCAAGGCATCGGTCTGCTTGATGCTTTTCAGGTACACGCCTTCCGGCGTCTGCCGGGTCAGCTGGTCCAGCACCTTGACGTCCTCGGCACGGTTGGCCTGCAGGCGTTCAACCACCTTTTTTGCGATCCAGCAATTGTTGCTTCTCGGTCTTGAGCTTTTCGATCTCAAGAATCTGTTGCTGCAACTTGTCGTTCTCGGCTTTCAGGAAGTTATTGCGTTCGTTCTGGGTGGTAATGCGGCCGTCGTAATACAGATAGCCAAGCGCCACCACCACCGTGCCGGCGATAAAGGCCGCAGCCAGCATCGCCAGATAACGGCGATGCCGTGCCAACCGCGCCTGTTCCCGGTGCGGTAAAAGGTTTATGCGGATCATGACGGGTCAAACCTCCGCATGGCGAGGCCACATGCGATCAGTAAAGAAGGAGCATCAAGCTGGATTTGTTTTCCGCGCACCTTGCCGGTGGCCATGCCGTAGAACGGGTTGGCGCGCATGGTGCTGGTGACCTGGGTACGGCTGGCCACCGCGTCGTCCAGCCCGTGGATGGCGCTACCGCCGCCCGCCAGCAGGATATGGTCGACCGAGTTGTAGTTGCTCGACGTATAAAAGAACTGCAAGGAGCGCGAGATTTCGAGCGCCATCGTGTCCATATACGGCTGCAACACTTCGGGTTCGTAGTTCTCGGGCAGACCACCGGTTTTCTTGGCGGCCTCGGCCTCGTCCGAGGGCAAGTTGAACTTGCGCTGGATTTCCTGAGTCAACTGGTTGCCCGCGTAGGCCTGATCGCGACTGTAGATCGACTGGCCATCGCGGAAGATATTCATATGCATTGCGGTGGCGCCAATGTCGACCACGGCCACAATCTGGCCATCACCGTTATTGGGCAACTGCGGGCGCATCAATTCAAAAGCGGCCTGGGTGGCATACGATTCAACATCGACCACCACGGCCTTGAGACCGGCGGATTCGATCGCGGCAACGCGCTCGTCCACTTTCTCTTTACGGGCAGCAGCGATGAGGACTTCTTCTTCGGTGGGCACATTGGGCGCCGGGCCGAGCACCTGGAAATCCAGGTTGACTTCGTCCAGCGGAAACGGAATGTACTGGTTGGCTTCAGTCTCAACCTGGCCCTCCAGCTCGCGTTCGGACAAGCCGCTGGGCACCAGAATCTTTTTTTGGTAATGACTGCGGCAGCCGGCAATGCGATCGACACGGTCTTGAGACGCGTGCCCATCTGTCGCCAGGCGCGACGCACGGCCTCGGCCACTGCGTCCATATTGGCGATATTGCCGTCAGAGACAGCATCCTTGGGCAACGGCTCGATCGCATAGCGCTCGAGGCTGAAGTTGCGCCCGGTCTGGCCCAGTTCGACCATCTTGACGGCCGAGGAACTGATATCCACACCGATCAGCGGCGGCGCCTTGGGTTTGAGAAAGTCGAGCTTCAACACAGATTTCCTTTTAAAAAAAACAGGAAAGTAGGATAGTTTTCTGTCAAGATACGCAAAAAAATCCTAGCAAGCCATATAACAATCTGTAAAGGATTGCGCGTTAAATCAGATTATTTTTTGCAACACGCTCTGATTGCGCCAATTTCACTAAATATAACGATTACTAAAACCGCAAATGACCAAACGAATACTGCTTATTGTTCTCGGCATCTTTGGCGGCCTGTTTATTTTTTTGCCGTCGGTCTGGCTCTTTTTTGCCGTTCTTCTGACCTACCCCAGATTACCGCCACTCGACGCCCTGACTGATTACCGTCCTAAAATCCCGCTGCGCGTCTATACCGCAGACGAGATATTAATCGGAGAATTCGGTGAAGAGCGCCGTGCTTTCATGCCCATTGATCAGGTACCAGCGGTCATGAAACAAGCCTTGCTGGCGGCCGAAGATGAACGTTTTTATCAGCATGGAGGCATTGATTACCTCGGTGTGCTGCGCGCAATGGCCGGTAATGTGGTACCCGGCCATGTGCAATCGGGCGCCAGCACCATCACCATGCAAGTTGCGCGTAATTTTTATCTCACAAACGAAAAAAACATTTACCCGCAAATTCAATGAGGCTTTGCTCTCATTCAAGATCGAGCACAACCTTTCCAAAGACCAGATTCTGGAGCTTTACCTTAACCAGATTTATCTGGGCCAGCGCGCCTATGGTTTTGCTTCGGCGGCGCAGACTTATTTTGGTAAAGATCTGAAACAGATTTCGGTGGCCGAAGCCGCCATGCTGGCCGGCCTGCCCAAAGCGCCGTCCGCCTATAACCCGATTGCCAATCTCAAACGTGCCACCTTGCGCCAGCAATATGTGTTGCGCCGTATGCACGAACTGCGTTTTATCAGCGACGCCCAATATCAACAGGCATTACAAGCGCCGCTACAACTGCATCGAGCCACCCAGGATTTCGCCGTTCACGCCGAATATCTTGCTGAGTCCGTCCGCCAGATGATGTATGACCGCTACAAGGATGCCGCGTACACGTCAGGATTCAAGGTTTACACGACACTCGACAGCAAGGACCAGACAGCCGCATATGTCTCTCTCAGAAAGGGCTTGTTGGATTACGACCAGCGCCACGGTTATCGCGGACCCGAAGGCTTTATCGATCCTGAACTCTTCAAGCCCGGCAGTGAGGAAGGGCTTGATGATGCCATGGCCGACATCAAAGATGCAGATGATTTACTGGCGGCTGTGGTAACTCGCGCATCCCTACAAAATGTGCAAGCCACACTTAAGGGCGGCGAAGCCATTACGCTCGGCCCAGACGCCCTCAAGGCCGCGCGCTTTGCGCTCAGCGACAAGGCCGCGCCCACCGCCCGCATCCGTCCCGGCGCCATTATCCGGGTACGCCGGAGCGACAAAGGCTGGCAGTTATCGCAAATGCCGCAGGTGGAAGGCGCGCTCGTGGCGCTGGATCCGCAAAATGGTGCGGTGCGTGCATTGGTCGGCGGCTTCGATTTTAATCGCAGCAGTTTTAATCATGTCACCCAGCATGGCGCCAGCCCGGCTCCAGTTTTAAACCGTTTGTGTATTCAGCCGCATTGGAAAAAAAGGCGTTACACCAGCCACATTGATTAATGATGCGCCGATCGTGATCGACCCCGATCAAGTGGGCGGTCAGAAATGGGAACCGAAAAACTACGACGGAAAATACGAAGGAATGATGACGGTGCGCAATGCATTAACGCATTCCAAAAAACCTTGTATCGATCCGTATCCTGCAATCGATAACGCCACAATATGCACAGCAATTTGATACGCGTTTCGGTTTTACGCCCAAACAGAATCCCGCTTATCTGACCATGGCACTGGGTGCGGGCAGCGTCACGGCCGCGCAAATGGCGGAAGGCTATTCAGTTTTTTTTGCCAATACCGGCTACCGCGTTTATTCATGGTATGTACAACGGATTACCGATAGCCGCGGCAAAATCGTGGCGCAAATGGCGGCTGAAGTAGCGGGCGAAAATGCAAAACGCACACTTGATGCGCGCAATGCCTTTGTGATGACCAGCATGATGCAGGACGTAATGCGATTCGGCACCGGCTCTAAATCACGCGTATTGGGTCGGCGTGATCTGGCCGGTAAAACCGGCACCACCAACGATACGCGCGATGCGTGGTTCGCCGGATATACGCCCGACCTGGTTGCCGTGGCATGGGTGGGCTTTGACCAGCCGCGTTCTTTGGGCGGATCCGAAACCGGCGGCGCGGCGGCATTGCCGATATGGATTAACTTTATGGCAACCGCGCTCGATGGGCTGCCAGAAAAAAACAATATCCAGTGCCCGAAGGCGTGGTGGCGCAAACCATGCAAACCGAGCGCGGTGATCGGACAGAGTATTTTTTATAGCGAATGGACCCAGACCAATCCCGAACTCGGCCTGGGCAGCGGCACCGCCGCCACGCAACCGCTGGATGAAATCAAGGATTTGTTGTTCTAAGGCAGCTTACTGCTACTGCCTACCGGTTGTCAGCGCATTACGGATTTTGTGCCAGCGGCGTAATCGGGTAGCATCCATTGCAGGGTGCTACCCGGCACGTAAGGAGGTGTATGACACGAACACGCGTTAGCATTGGCTCGCGCCACGCCGCCACGGCACGGCGCTAACTGGGTAGTCACGGAGAGTTCCATCATGGGCAAGCCATTCACGGCTGATCGACATTCCTTGAACCTGCGTGCAGAGATTGCACATCAGCCGCCCGGCTGATCGCAGAAGATCATCTGCACGACTTTGCATTGGCCAAGAAAAAAGCGGCGCGCAACCTTGGCAGCTCGGACGCACGCGTATTGCCCTCCAATCAAGAGATCGAAGCCGCGCTGGAAAGCTATCGGGCGATCTATCAACCGCAACACATCGACAGCCTGCATGCGCTGCGTGGCAAGGCCATCAATATGATGCGCCTGCTGAACCAGTTCACACCTTACCTTACCGGCTCCGTGCTCTCAGGCGTGGCTGGCCCGCATTCGGATATCAACCTGCTGATCTATCTGGATGACCCGAAAAGCGTGGAAATCTTTTTTTGCTGAACCACAAAATTGATTACCAGCATCTGGAGCCACCACCGACGCACCGGCATGCCTCCTGGCCTTCGATTGCCTTCTGGTATGACGACACCCAGATCAAATTGCATGTGCGCCCACGCACCGCTGAACGCCAGACGCAACGCAAAGAAGAACGCGCGCGGGTGGAAGAAGTGGAGGCGCTGCAATCCGCTAATTTAACCGGCCTGAGCCCCAGCGCCGCCTACTGAACAGGGAGTGGCGGATGATACCCACCGCGACGGATATGCCGATGATAGAAGCCGGACAGCGCGATGCCTTTCGGCTCGACATAGACCCCGCGCAGGCCATCTGTTGCTATTGGCCTGGGCCGTCCGGCGGAGATCAACCGTTGCCGCTGATGAACCTGAGCGTTGCAGGCCTGGCGCTGAGCGCAGATGCCGAGCTACCCGCCACTACCGATGTGTTGAATCATTGCCGCATCACGCTGCCCAGTGCCGGGGAGATCTATGTTGACTTGCAAGTTTGCCAACTGACCCCGCTACCACGTGGCGACTGGCGTGTGGGTTGCCGCTTTATCGATCTGCCGCCGCAAACCGAGCGCCTGATCCAGACCTGGATTTTCCGGGTACAACGTCAACGTCTGGGACGCCAGCCATGACCCATCCGCTTTACACCCGCGCCGAACTGCAAAAGATAGAAAACCAGCAACTCGCCTCCGGTCTCCCGCTGATGGAGCGCGCCGGCACCGCCGCCGCACGTTGGATCGGCGGACACTACCCGCGCTCCAGCGTGATTACGGTTCTGGTTGGGCCAGGCAATAACGGCGGCGACGGCTATGTCTGCGCGCGCCACTTATATATTGCAGGCTTCACCGTGCACGTCTGGCCGGTATTGCACGTGGGCGACCTGGCGGCGGACGCCAGTCAGGCTCGCAGGTTATGGCTGGAACTGGGGCCAGAACGGATCGCCGGCTTGCCAGCGGACACCACGCTGGTGATCGACGCGGTATTTGGCATAGGCCTGAATCGCCCCGTGCCCGACGCCGTCGCGCAGGTTTTTTAAAGACATCAATCACGCCGGCTGAACGTGGTGGCACTGGATATCCCAAGCGGCCTTGATGCGGACAGTGGCCAAATCCACGGCTGCGCGTTGGCCGCTGACCACACACTGACCTTTATCGGCGACAAACCGGGTTTGCATACGGCCCACGGTCAGGACGCCGCTGGCGAAGTCATTCTGTTCGAGCTGGATTTACCGGCAGCGGCCTACCCGCCCGCCTCCACCTCGCTGTATTCAACCACGCGCCTGCCCGCGCAAATGCGCCGCATGCAGGAATCCAATAAAGGTACCTTCGGGACGGTCGGCGTTGTGGGGGGCGCTGCCGGCATGGCCGGCGCGGCTATCCTCGCCGGACGCGCTGCACTGCGTCTGGGTGCGGGCAAAGTGCGTATTGGCATGTTAGCGGCGGCCAGCGCTTACGACCCTTGATGCCCGAATTAATGCTTGCCGATGCGCTGCAAACCATCCAGCAAGCGCACGACGTGTGGTTAGTCGGGCCAGGATTGGGGCGCGACGAGACGGCCGTGCATATGCTGACCACGCTGCTAGCACGACCCGAACCCTTGGTCCTGGACGCCGACGCGCTGAATCTACTGGCTACGCATCCCGAACTGTTCGCGCTATGCAAGGCGCGGCGTGGCGATACTGTCATTACCCCCCATCCCGCTGAGGCGGCCCGCTTGTTGAATATCGAGACCTCCGCTGTACAGGCACAGCGCCTCTCCGCGGTGCGCGAACTTGCGCAGCGTTTAAACGTGATTGCCTTGGTCAAAGGATCGGGAACGGTAGTTAGCGATGGCGAAAAGGTGAGCATCAACCAGTCGGGCAATGCGGCACTGGCCTCGGCCGGGCAAGGCGATGTGCTGGGTGGGATGATCGCAGCGCTCATCGCGCAGGGCTTGTCGGCATTGGAGGCGACACAGTTCGGGGTCTTTCTGCATGGAGCGGCAGCGGATCAGTGGCTGCAAAGCTATGCGGCGGGGATCGGATTGGGGGCGTCGGAAACGGTTGATCATGCACGGATCGTGTTGAACCGGCTGAAATAAGGGCGGGCTAGCAGATAAGCCGCGCTTTCGTTTCTGGCGCCGCC
>BBFD01000061.1 GCA_001313065.1 Silvimonas sp. JCM 19000 | reverse complement strand
GGACATCAGCCGACGTCGTGGCCCGCCAGCAGCGGCGCCAGCAGCGTGGCCAGATCATCGTCCTTGGTGTGTTCGTTGAGCTCATGCATCGACAGGCTGCGCAATTCGTGCGGCGTCTCAAACAATTTGAGCATGGCGCGCGCGGTCTTGGGCGCTTCCACAATAAAGTGCGTCAGCGTCTGCGCTTTGGCGCGCACATCGGCCGGGATAACAGCGTTAAAGCTGTCGTCACCCAGCGGCACTGGTAATAGATAAAGCGTGCCGAACTGGCTCATACAATCTCCACGCCCGCATCACTCAGCAGGCTACATAAAGCAATCAAAGGCAGGCCGATCAGCGCGGTGGGGTCGGTGCTGGCCACTTGCGCGATCATGCAATGCCCAGCGCTTCCACCTTGGCACTACCGGCGCAATCGTAGGGTTGTTCGCGCTGCAGATAATGTTCGATTTGCGCATCGGTGTAATTGCGCATGGTGACGCGGGTAATGTCGCAGGCGTGGTGCGTGCGGCCGCTGTGGCTGTCGTGCAATGCCAGTGCGGTATGAAATTCGAGCGTCTTGCCACGCATGCTGCGTAATTGCGCCACGGCGCGTTCATGCGTGCCTGGCTTGCCCAATTGCTGGCCATCCAGCAAAGCGACCTGGTCGGAGCCTATCAACAGGCGTCGGCAAACTGCTCGCTTAATGCTTCGGCTTTGGCGATCGCCAGGCGCAGGCTGGTGCCCGCGGCGGTTTCATGCGGCAATGCGGTTTCGTCGACGTGTGGGGCGGCGGTTTCAAACGCCAGGCCCAGCCGGCCCAGCAATTCGCGCCGATACGGCGATGTAGACGCCAATACCAGTCTGCGCGCGGCCTGGCTGGCCGTCTGATCGAGGGGAAGGGCTTGTTTTTTTGCAAAAGAAATCTCCATGGCGCAAAGCTAAAAAAAAGGCTTTGACAGGAACAGGCGGCGGATTATATCATGCGCGGTTTCTGGTCCGACGGCCCTTGCCATGACAGTCATCGACAGCGCGCAATTTGCACGCGAAAACAGCGAGCTCTCTGGCGAAATTGCAGTCGCACAGCTGCCACGTTTACATGATCAGCTGGCCAATACGGCGGGCACCATTACGTGGCGCATGCACGGCGGGGTCGACAAGCTTCAGCGTCCGTGGCTAAGCCTGCGGGTAGAAGGTGAGTTGCAACTGGTTTGTCAACGCTGCCTTAAACCGCTGGACTGGCCCTTCGCCTCTGAGGCGCATCTGACGCAATTTGCCGACGAAGCGCATATGGATGATGCCGAAGTGCAGGACGAAGAGCTCGAAGGCATTCTGATTGATCCGGCGCTGGATATTGAAGCGCTGGTTGAAGAAGAAGTCCTGCTCGCGGTACCCTTCGCGCCCACGCATGAAGCATGCGGTGGTGTAGAAGACGCACCCGAAGCAGGCAAGAAAGTAAATCCGTTTGCGGTCCTGGCAGGTATGAAAACCAGGAAAGCCGAATAAAAAAACGGACGTAGCTGCAGGCGGCTCGCGTAATGCTCGTCCGTTGCATATTGATTAAATAACTGGTTTTCAAGGAGTTCCAAATGGCAGTTCAACAGAACAAAAAAGTCCCCGTCCAAGCGTGGCATGCATCGCGCACATGACTTCCTGACCGGCCCGGCGCTGGCAGTTGAAGCCACCACTGGTGAAGTGCATCTGCGTCACCACATCAGCCCGAACGGTTACTACCGTGGCCGTCGTGTGATCAAGGCCAAGGGCGAATAAGTCCTGGCTCAGGGTGAAAACCCTTTATAACCAAGTGGTTATAGTAGCGGCGCAAGCGGTTAACCCGTTTGCGCCGTTCGCCATTCTGGACTAGCGATAAGCAAGGCTTATGGATATTACTGTTGCTGTCGACGCCATGGGCGGTGACCATGGCACGCACGTTACCGTGCCCGCCGCACTGCGGTTTCTGGATGACCATCCCGATGTAAACATCGTGCTGGTGGGGATGCCGGATGCCATCGAGGCGGAGCTAAAAGCCAGCCGCCGTACCGTCGGCCCGCGTTTGCGCATCCAGCGGCCACTGAAGTGGTCACCATGGACGAGTCGCCGCAGTCGGCGCTCAAAAACAAGAAAGATTCCTCCATGCGCGTCGCCATCAATATGGTGAAAGCGGGCAGTGCCCACGCGTGTGTCTCGGCCGGCAATACCGGCGCTGATGGCCACCGCGCGTTTTGTGCTCAAAACCATCAAAGGCATCGATCGCCCGGCTATCGCCAAAATGCTGCCTACGCGCAAGAACACATGGACTTGTGTGCTGGACCTCGGCGCCAATGTGGATTGCACCCCGCAGCACCTGGTGCAGTTCGCCATCATGGGCGCCATGCTGGTTTCCGCCACGCAGCAAAAAAGGCCGGCCGCAAGTGGGCTTGCTGAATATTGGCGAAGAAGAAATGAAAGGCAACGAGGTGGTCAAAGAGGCGGGCGAACTGCTGCGCCAGTCCAACCTCAACTTCTATGGCAACGTGGAAGGCAACGATATTTACAGTGGCGTGGTCGATGTGATCGCCTGTGACGGCTTTACCGGCAACGTGGCGCTCAAGACATCGGAAGGCCTGGCCAAAATGATCGCCGAACAATTGCGCGAAGAATTCCAGCGCAACTGGTGGAGCATGACACTGGCTGGCCTGGCGTGGCCGGTGCTGTCGCGCTTTAAAAAAAGCGGGTTGATCCGCGACGCTACAACGGCGCTTCGCTGTTGGGTTTGAACGGCATTGTGGTAAAAAAAGCCACGGCGGCGCAGACCGCATGGGCTTCTACTGGGCATTAAAACAGGCCGTAAACGAAGCGAGTGCGGGTGTAACCCAACGGATTGCAGAACAAGTACAACAAGAGCTGGCGCTGCTGGGCGCTGTGCCGGTGGCTGCCGCGGCGGCCTCTGATTCCCAGATATCCTGATCCATGCGGCCGCTTTGCGGCTGGCAGGAGGACTCCTATGTATTCGCGCATTGCTGGCACGGGCTCATACCTGCCAGAACGTATTCTAAGCAACGCAGAGCTGGCCACCCGCGTGGATACCAGCGACGAGTGGATTGCCTCGCGTACCGGTATTCGCCAGCGGCATATTGCCGCCGACGGCCAGACCACGTCGGATATGGCGCTGATTGCCGCAAACCGCGCCATCGAAGCGGCCGGTATCGACAAATCCGCGATCGACCTGATCATCGTGGCCACCACCACGCCCGACAATGTGTTTCCGTCGACGGCGTGCATACTGCAAGACAAGCTTGAACTGCATGGCTTTCCCGCATTTGATGTGCAAGCCGTGTGTGCCGGTTTTATCTACGCTCTGGCCACTGCCGACAATTTTGTTAAAGGCGGCAGCGCAAAGTGTGCGCTGGTCATCGGTGCGGAAACGCTATCCAACATCACCGATTGGGATGACCGCGGTACCTGCATACTGTTTGGTGACGGCGCGGGCGCAGTGGTGCTGCAGGCCAGCGAAGAGCCCGGCGTTCTGCAGACCAGACTGCATGCCGATGGCCGCTATCGCCATATCCTCAAAACCGAAGGACGCCTGAAAGCCGGCGGTCTGGATGGCAGCCCGTATATCTATATGGAAGGCAACGCTGTGTTCAAGTTTGCCGTGCGTGCTCTGGCCGATGTGGCCGAAGAGACGCTGGCGGCGGCGGGCATGCAACAATCACAAGTGGATTGGCTGGTACCGCACCAGGCCAACCTGCGCATTATTGAATCGACCGCGAAACACCTGGGCCTGCCCATGGACCAGGTGATAGTGACGGTCGACAAGCATGGCAATACCTCGGCGGCGTCGATTCCGTTGGCGCTGGACGAAGGCGTGCGGTCCGGGCGCATACAGCGCGGCCAGACGCTGCTGCTGGAAGGCATCGGCGGTGGGTTTGCGTGGGGCTCGGCACTGCTCAAGTACTGATCAAAACGGCGCGCTACGCGCCGTTTTTTTTCAAACAGTCATTTGAAAAACGACGATGCGGCCTGACCGCATCGGACAGGAGAAGACCATGAAACTGGCATTTGTTTTCCCCGGCCAAGGCTCACAATCTGTCGGCATGATGAACGCCTGGGCCGATGTCCCGGTAGTGAAAGCCACTTTTGATGAAGCCTCGGCAGTACTCAATCTTGATCTGTGGCAGATGGTCGCCGCAGGCCCGGCCGAAGATCTGGCCGCCACTATCAATACCCAACCCATCATGCTGACTGCCGGTGTCGCCGTATGGCGTGCCTGGTTGGCCAGCGGCGGTGCTACGCCGGACGTACTGGCGGGCCACAGCCTGGGTGAATATGCCGCGCTGGTTGCTGCCGAAGCGCTGTCATTTGGTGATGCGCTGCAACTGGTACGCACGCGCGCCGAAGCCATGCAGAATGCCGTCCCCGCTGGCGAAGCGCCATGGCTGCAGTGCTGGGGCTGGACGATGCTGCCGTGGTGGCGGCATGTGCCAGCGCCGCGCAAGGCGAAGTGGTGCAGGCGGTTAATTTCAACTCACCGGGCCAGGTGGTCATTGCAGGCGCCAAAGCCGCGGTCGAACGCGCTTGCGAAGCGGCCAAAGCCGCCGGTGCCAAGCGTGCGATGTTGCTGCCGGTGTCGGTGCCGTCGCATTGCGATCTGATGCAACCGGCGGCCGAAGTGCTGCGGGCGCGTCTGGCAGCCGTCAATCTGAGCGCGCCACGGATTCCGGTACTGCACAACGCCGACGTCGCTGCTTACAGCGAACCGGAACGCATCCAGGATGCGCTGGTGCGCCAGCTGTATATGCCGGTGCGTTGGGTCGAGACCGTGCAACACATGGCCAACGATGGCGTGACCGTGATCGCCGAATGCGGCCCCGGCAAGGTGCTGGCGGGCCTCAACAAGCGCATCGCCACCGAAGCACAACAATTTGCACTGACTGACCCGGCCGCGTTCGACGCACTGCGCGCCGCGCTGTAACCGGGTTGGATGAATACAGGTAACACGGAGAAGCAAAAATGAGTCTCGAAGGAAAAGTCGCGCTGGTGACGGGCGCCTCGCGTGGCATTGGTCAGGCGATTGCGCTGGAACTGGGCCGCCTGGGCGCCACCGTAGTCGGCACGGCCACCTCGCAAGACGGCGCTGACGCCATCACCGCTTATCTGCAAGCGGCGGGTCTGAAGGGCCACGGCCTGCGCCTGCAAGTGACGGAAGAGGGTGCCTGCGAAGCGTTGGTCAGCCAGATCGAAAAAGACAGCGGCGCAATTGCTGTTCTGGTCAACAATGCCGGCATCACCCGCGATAATCTGTTGATGCGCATGAAAGATGACGAATGGGATGCCATCATGGCCACCAACCTCAAGCCGGTGTATCAGCTTTCAAAGGCGGTGATTCGTGGCATGATGAAGGCCCGTTGGGGCCGGATTGTGAATATTGCCTCTGTTGTTGGTGCAACCGGTAATCCGGGGCAGACCAACTACTCGGCAGCCAAGCGGCGCTGTTTGGTTTTACCAAGTCGCTGGCCCGCGAAATCGGCAGCCGTGGCATTACGGTGAATGCAGTCGCACCCGGCTTTATCGACACCGACATGACTCGCGGCCTGCCGGACGAGCAGAAGGCCAAACTGGTCGAAAGCATTGCGCTGGGCCGTTTGGGTGCCGCTCAGGACATCGCCGATGCCGTGGCGTTCTTGTCCAGCGACAAGGCCGGGTACATCACCGGCAACACGCTGCATGTGAACGGCGGCATGTACATGAATTGATCGACAACGCCACGGGTCAGTCTGCCGTGGCGGTGCTTGCAATACGTAGTAGAAACAAACCACCCTGCAGAAGCACTCTCAATAAAGAAAATGCGGCGCACTTGGCGACCGGCGTTTTTTTGGTAGAATGCGGACGCTTTTTTTTCCGAATTTTTTTAAAGGCTTGGCTAAACACCATGGAAAACATCGAACAGCGCGTGAAGAAAATCGTTGCCGAACAACTTGGCGTTCCGGAAACCGACGTCAAGAACGAATCTTCCTTCGTGAATGATCTCGGCGCCGACTCTCTCGACACGGTTGAGCTGGTGATGGCACTCGAAGAAGAATTCGAATGCGAAATCCCGGACGAAGAAGCTGAAAAGATCACCACCGTTCAGCAAGCGATCGACTACGTCAGCGGTCACCTGAGCAAGTAATCGTTCCGATTCGTCACTGCTTTCAGCAATGAAAGTAGTCAGAGCGGTGCGCAAGACCCATCGCCTGCGTCGCCTTCCTGGTACGGAGCTGGCCTGACGGTTCGCCGTCGATCAGCGCCTTTACCTGGAATGCCCGCAGGCAATGCGCCATTGCCACCGCTCTTGTTATATCCGGTTCGTTCTCGGAGAACATCGTGTCTAAACGTAGAGTAGTCGTGACCGGCCTGGGTCATGTATCGCCCGTCGGTAACGACGTGGCCACTGGCTGGGCCAATCTGATTGCAGGCCAATCGGGCATTGCCCGCATCACCCGCTTCGATCCGAGCGATTACGCTTGCCAGATCGCCGGTGAGGTCAAAGGTTTTGATATTGGCCAATATATTTCGGCCAAAGACGCACGCCGCATGGATGTCTTCATCCATTACGGGATTGCTGCTGCCTTCCAGGCGATCGCAGATGCAGGCCTCGAAGATGTGGCTGATCTGGACAAGACGCGCGTCGGCGTCAACATCGGTTCCGGCATCGGCGGCTTGCCGCTGATTGAAGAAACCGGCGCCACCCTGCTGGCTGGCGGCCCGCGCAAGATCGGCCCGTTCTTTATTCCGGCTCGCTCACCAACCTGATTGCTGGCCATGTGTCGATCTACAAGGGCTATCAGGGTCCGACCTATGGCATCGTTTCGGCGTGCACCACCGGCGCGCATTGCATCGGCGATGCAGCCCGCATGATTCAGTACGGCGATGCCGACGTGATGATCGCAGGCGGTGCGGAAGGCGCGATTACCGGCCTGGGTATCGGCGGCTTTGCCTCGATGAAAGCCATGTCGACGCGCAATGACGATCCGGCTACCTCGTCCCGTCCGTGGGACAAGGGCCGCGATGGCTTTGTGATGGGCGAAGGTGCTGGCGTGCTGGTGCTGGAAGACTATGAGCATGCCGTCAAACGCGGTGCAAAGATCTATGCCGAGCTGGTTGGCTTTGGCATGAGCTCGGACGCACATCACATCACCGCCCCGAGCAGCGAAGGCCCGGCGCGTGGCGTGACCAACGCGCTGCGCGATGCAGGCCTCAACGCCGACCAGGTTGATTATGTAAACGCCCACGGCACCTCGACGCCGCTGGGCGACGCCAACGAAACGCTCGCGCTCAAACTGGCCTTTGGCGATCACGCCAAAAAGCTGGTGGTGAACTCAACCAAGTCCATGACTGGCCACTTGCTGGGCGGCGCGGGCGGGGTAGAGGCGGTGTATTCGGTACTGGCGCTGCATCATCAGGTTTCGCCCCCGACCATCAACATCTTCGAGCAGGATGTGGAAGGCGGTTGCGATCTGGATTACGTGGCCAACACGGCGCGCGAAATGAAGATTGATGTGGCGATCTCCAACTCGTTCGGCTTTGGCGGTACCAACGGTACGCTGGTGTTCAAGCGCCTGGCGTAATCGTCGCTGTATAAAAAAAACGCCCCGACGGCTGCTGCCTCGGGGCGTTTTGTTTTGTGATACGGCGCCGTTGTGGCGACGATCAGACCTTGCGGCGCCGGCGGGCGGCAACCAGCCCGGTCAGGCCGATACCCAGCATGGCCCAGGTTTCCGGCTCGGGCACGGCGCGGACCACGCTGACGGAGAGCAGGGGATTGAACGAATCGCCCAATGCCACCACGCCGGCGGCTTCGTTCAATTCCAGATGGCCGCTGAAGTCCACCCCGGTGAGGCCGACCGCACGCAACGGACCGCCAGGCGTCGCCGGGGTATAGACCGTGTTGACGAACGAGTAGTAGTCCCACGCATAGATCCGTGTGTTGCCCGGTTGCTGCGGGTAACCCGAATAGAACGAATCGAAATTGACCAGCGCCGGGTTGTAACTGCCGCTGAAGGTGAAGTCACCCGTGGCCGCAATGCCAGGCGGCACGCGTTGCCCAGTACCCCACTCGCGCCAGCATCCAGCGACACTTGCGCCAGCGTCCAGCCTGACTTGATCACCAGGTCGAACGAGTAGTCACCCACGTAGTTGGAGCCAGCAGGCAAATCCACGGTCGGCAGCTTGATGGTGCTGCCGTAGCTTTCGGTCGCCACCCCGACGGAGCCGAAAGTATGGCTTTCATCATCCGAATAGACCGACGCGACATCGTTAATCGTCAGCGTGTAGGCGGCATTATCGATTACATAAGTACTGGCCATGGCAAACGGCGAGAGCAGCAGCCCAGCCAGGCAAAGATAAGGCAAACGCATCTAAAGTTCTCCGAACGTGTATTGAGGGAATGGCGGGCATGGCGGGGTGGATCTGGCGGTTGGGTGACTTGCTGTTGGCGCGCTCATGCACGGGCGCGACGGCCGCTCTGAATGTCATGGCCCACCAATAACCTGGATCATGGCTGTCTGGAAAGCAAATGTAGCCTGACAATATAAGTCATTAAATGCCGTTTACGCCGATGGTCGCGTTTGCTCTGGCGCGTGCCAGTCGCTTGGCTAGCCGAACGCTTGAGCTAGAATGCCGCCATGTCGCTCCCTACCTTCCACACGCAGGCGCTTAGCGCGCCGCCCGATCTGCTCGCCATCCACGCCAGCCATCCCGACCGTTTTCCAATGCTGCTGCAATCCAGCGGCGACAGCGGCTGGGATGTGTTGCTGGCTTTGCCGCAGCAGACGCGCTATTACGCGCAGTCCGAAGCTGCGGCGTTTCTGGCCGACCTCGCTCAATTGCCGTGCCACGAAGAATTGTCGGCGCCGCTGCCTTTTATAGGGGGCTGGGGCGTGTATGCGGGGTATGAACTGGCGCATGCTTTTGAACCGACCGTGCCCGCCCGTGCCGTGGACGAGGTGCCGCTGGCCGCCTTATGGCGTTGCCCGGCCGCAATCCTGCATGACCGCACGCACGGTCAGGCCTTGTTGTTGGCCGAGACCGCCGAACAATTGGCAGAACTGGTGCAAGCCGTGGCCGACGTCCCCGGCTTTGTGGCCGCCGATCTGCAGGTGACTGCGGTGCAAGAGGACGCCCCCCAAGCTTTTCTCGATGGTGCCGCGCGCTGCAAGCGCTATATCGAAAACGGCGATGTATTCCAGGTCAATCTGTCACGGGCCTGGGATATCACGCTGCAAGGGGCCCGTCCCAGCGATGTTTATGCGCAACTGCGTCAGGCCAATCCGGCGCCGTTTTCTGCCCTGTGCCGTCTGGGGGATTACGACGTGGTTAGCTCATCGCCCGAACGCCTGGTGCAAGTGCGTGACGGCATTATCCAGACCCGCCCGATTGCCGGTACCCATCCGCGCTCCAGTGATCCCGCCGAAGACGCCGAGCTGAAGGCCATGCTGCTGGCCACGCTCAAAGAGCGCGCCGAGCACATCATGTTGGTCGATCTGGAACGCAATGATCTGGGCCGGGTGGCCGTGCCGGGATCGGTGGAAGTCGATGAATTGATGGCGGTGGCCAGCTATGCCTACGTCCACCATATCGAATCAAATATCCGCGCCCGGCTGCAGGCCCGCACCAATCCGGCCAATGTGCTGCGCGCCTTGTTTCCGGGCGGCACCATCACCGGTTGCCCCAAGGTCCGTTGCATGCAGATTATCCGCGAACTGGAACAACGCCCGCGGCACGCGTATACCGGCAGCCTGGGTTATATCAGCCGCGATGGCAGCATGGATCTGAACATCCTGATCCGTACCTTTTTTTTGCAGCACGACCAGCATTTATATGTACGCGCGGGCGCCGGCATCGTTGCCGATTCCGATCCGGCGCGCGAATTACAAGAAACGCGGCATAAAGCGCGCGGCTTGCTGCGGGCTTTGGGGTTGGCAGGATGAGCATGCTGGCACGGGTGAATGGCGTCGCGAGCGACCAGATCAGCTTGCAGGATCGCGGATTGCAGTTTGGCGATGGGGTGTTCCGGACGCTGCGTATCGATCATGGCGCCATTGCTTTGTGGCAACGGCATGCCGACAAGCTGGCAGGCGATGCGCAGGCTTTGGACATTGCCGCACCGCCCGCGCAGTTCTGGCTGGATGAAATCCGCGCGCTGGCCCTGCGCGATGCCACTCTTAAACTGATCATCACCCGGGGCGCCACGCCGCGCGGCTATGCCTGGCCCGCCGGCCTGGCCGCTAACTGCATCATCCAGGCGCATCCAGGTCCGGCCCATCCGCCGCATCTGGACGGCCTGAAGGTCTGCATCTGTAAAACCCCTGCCAGCTGGCAACCTCGGCTGGCGGGCATCAAACATCTTAATCGGCTCGAGAATGTGCTTGCCCGCGCGGAGGTTGCTGCGGCGGGCTGCGATGAAGGTTTATTGCTGGATCGCGATGGCAACGTGGTTGAAGGCTGTATGAGCAATCTGTTGCTGCTGGAAGGCAAGGCGCTGATCACACCGCCCCTCGCAGCCAGTGGCGTAGCGGGCGTTATGCGTAGCGTTGCGCTGGACGTTGGCGCCCAACTCGGTTGGGACATACGCCTGCAGGAAATCAGCCTGGAACGTGTGCAGGCGGCGGACCAGGTCTGGCTGAGCAACAGTTTGCTGGGTGTCCAGCATGTCAGCGGAGTCGGACGGCAATTATGGACTGCGACGCCGCAAAAACGCCGCATTGCAGCACGCGCTGCAGGCCTTGCTACGTAAGGAATCCCTGCAATTATTGAGTTAGGCCGGGCGCAAGCCACATGGATTTTCATGCGGATAAACGGCGCAAAAGAGGGGCTAATCGGCGCTTACGCGACTTAAAGTAAGGGATGAGGCGACGAACGGCGGGAAACCCGGCAACGCTAGCTATAGCTTGAATCGCGGGGTTTCGAGGTTTTTTGTAGGCTGTCATTCAACTTGCAGCAAGCTGGAATCCAGTTAAGATCAATAACTGTGATTGCGGGTCACGGGGCATGTAGACGCGATTTTTTGTCAGACATATCCTGCAAGCGTGGCGGCAGCATACCGACTTACTTTGAAAGAGTTACGGGGCATGATCGGCACCCGTTCTCTGGCAACACCAAGACGGACAAGCACCGAGATGAGCGCGCAGCAATACCGCGCGCACAAACGAAAAAAAGGCCGCTTGCGCGGCCTGACTCGTTTGGTTCCTGGCGGAAAGGGAGGGATTCGAACCCTCGATGAAGCGTAGCCCCATACTGGATTTCGAGTCCAGCGCATTCGACCACTCTGCCACCTTTCCGTAAGGAGAGCGGATCATATCGGGTTCACCGGACTTTGCCAAGTACTAACGTTTGTCTCTCGACAACATTGTTGGCAAAATGCCGGTTCCTCATCGATCTGGAGTCGCATGAAACGCTGGTTGATCTCATTGGCCGCAGTGGCGCTAGTCGGGTGTGGGGGCATGAACGAACAACAGCCCACCGTCGCCCCACAGCTTGCGTCATGGAGCGAATCGAAAGAGCTGGTAGTGCTGGTACAAAACGGCCCGACCTCGCTCTATATCGATGCCGAGGGTAACTATGCCGGTTTGGAATACGACCTGGTAACAAGATTTGCCCAATCCAATGGTCTGAAGGTGCGCTTTGTGGTGGAAAGCAGTTATTCCAACCTGATGCGTCGCCTGCAACGTCATGAAGCCCACCTGGCTGTCGGTGTACACGCCGATGAACACGTGGCCGCTGTGTCGTTCGGACCGTCCTATCAATCGGTTTCACCGGTGCTCGTTTATCGATCGAGCCTGACTGAGAGCGCTGCCCTGGCAAAGCTCTACAGTGGTGAAGCCAGTCTGCGTACCCTGCCGCAATATGTGGCGGCTCTGAATCAGCAACAGAAGAGCCATCCCGCACTGAAGTGGCAAGTGGACGAAGACACCGACAGCGAAGGCTTGATGCAAGCCGTAGCCAGCGGTCAACTGGATTACGCACTGGTTGATTCGCATGCGGCCGATGTCGCGCAAAATTATTTTCCGCAGGTAGCGGCCACGGATGGCATCAGCGATCCGCAGGCGCTGGCGTGGGCCATGACCAGTGGCGATACGCAGCTGCAAGGGCTGGTTAAACAGTTCTTTGGCACCATCACGGCGGACGGCACGCTCAACCGGTATATGGACCGTTATTACGGTCACGTAAACCGGCTGGATCAGCTCGACGCGCAAGCGTTTCTGAGCCGGCGTTCCAGTGTGTTGCCTGAGTTCAAGCGCTGGTTTCAGCAGGCGCAAGACAAAACCGGCATCGACTGGCGGCTGGTGGCGGCGCTGGCTTATCAAGAATCGCATTGGGATCCGACCGCGGTGTCGCCGTATGGCGTACGCGGTCTGATGATGCTGACCACGCAAACCGCATTGCGGATGGGCGTGGACCGGCTGGACCCCAAGCAAAGCATCATGGGTGGCGCGCGTTATATCTCCACCATGCGTGACAGCATTGCAGCGACGATTGCCGAGCCGGATCGCACCTGGCTGGCGCTGGCCGCGTACAACGTGGGCCTGGGCCATCTGGAAGACGCGCGTGAACTGGCGCGCAAACTGAAGAAAAAACCCGGATAGCTGGGCTGACGTCAAAACCACCTTGCCGTTGCTGCGCAATCCGAAGTACTTCAGCCAGACCCGCTATGGCTATGCGCGTGGCGGTGAGCCGGTGATTTTTTGTTGAATCGCTGCGTACGTATTACGACATCCTGGCGCGCTTTGAGCCGTCGACGGCCTTGGCGGCCGACACGAGCCCGGCGTTGTCCAGTGATATCGAAGTGCGCAATCCGAAGAACCTGCGGCTGGGTATCAACAACCAGTTGCAACCCGCCAAGGCGGATAAGGCCGACAAGGCGCCGCTGGCCCGCGTAGCCAGTGCAGGTGCCAGACTGCAACAGGTGGCCATGGCGCATTGAGCGCTGGCCCCTGTGCAGCACCACAAAGCCCGCATTTGCGGGCTTTGTTTTGTCTGCTGCAACCGTCGGCCCGGGGTATTGCCGCGGGCTTTTTTTGCGCTGTGCCGCGCAGCCGGTACAATAGCCGGCTTGATGCTTGCAGAGAGTCTTATCGTGACTGTTCGTACCCGTTTTGCCCCCAGCCCCACCGGCCTGCTTCATATCGGTGGCGTGCGCACCGCGCTGTTCTCGTGGGCGCATGCCCGCAAACACGACGGCGTGTTTGTGCTGCGCATCGAAGACACCGATCTGGAGCGTTCCACGCCCGAATCGGTCCAGGCCATTCTGGACGGCATGCACTGGGTTGGTCTCGATTACGACGAAGGCCCGTTCTATCAAATGCAGCGCATGGATCGCTACAAAGCGGTGATCAGCCAGATGCTGCAATCGGGCGCAGCGTATTACTGCTATTGCAGCAAAGAAGAACTCGAAACCATGCGCGCCGAACAGGAAGCGCGTGGCGAAAAAAACCGCGTTACGACCGCCGCTGGCGTCCCGAAGACGGCAAAGCGCTGCCAACACCGCCTGCGGACATCAAACCGGTGGTGCGTTTCCGTAACCCCGTCGACGGCGTGGTGGCCTGGGACGACCAGGTGAAGGGTCGCATCGAAATCAGCAATACCGAACTCGATGATCTGATCATCGCGCGCCCCGATGGCACGCCCACGTACAACTTCTGCGTGGTGGTGGATGACTGGGATATGCAGATCACCCACGTGATCCGCGGCGATGACCACGTCAATAACACCCCACGTCAGATCAATATCTTCAAGCGCTGGGCGCCACGTTGCCGTTGTTTGCCCATTTGCCGATGATCCATAACGACCAGGGCCAGAAGCTGTCCAAACGGCGCGATGCCGTCAGCGTGGTGGATTACGACAAGGCCGGCTTTCTGCCCGAAGCGCTGCTCAACTATCTGGCGCGTCTGGGTTGGGGCCACGGCGACGATGAATTCTTTACGCTGGCGCAGTTTGTCGAATGGTTTGACCTGAAAGACGTCAGCCCCAGCCCCAGTCGCTTTGATCGCGAAAAAAACTGCTGTGGCTGAATGCCCAACATATCAAGGCGGCCGAGCCAGCACGTCTGGCCGAGCGCGTGCAGCAATTCCTGGCCGACAAGGGCGTGGATACCAGCGCCGGCCCCGATCTGGCTGCCGTGTGCACGCTGCTGAAAGACCGCTCGCAAACGCTGGTGGAAATGGCCGACCAGGCGGAATACTTTTACCGCGCCCTGGTGCCAACCACCGAAATCGTCGAAAAGCATCTGGGACCAGAAGACGAAGCACGCCTGGGCCTGTTTGCCGAAGGCGCCGCCACCCTGGCCGTATGGGATCAGCCCACGCTGAGCCAATACATCAAGGACTTCGTCAAAGCCCAGGGCGTGAAGATGCCGCTGGTAGCATGCCACTGCGCGCCAAGGTACTCGGTACCACCTCGACCCCGTCGGTGGATGCCGTGCTGGCGCTGCTGGGCCGTGATGAAGTCCTGAAACGTCTGGCCGCCTGAGCACATCCATGACCGCCATCGCCCACCTCAGCCTCAAGCAGAAAATCGGCCAGTTGCTGATGGTGGGCTTTGATGGCTTGCGCGCTAATGCGCATATCGAAACGCTGCTGCGTGAACATCACGTCGGCGGCGTCATCCTGTTTCGCCGCAATGTGGATACGCCGGTACAAGTGGCCGCGCTTAACCGCGAGCTTCAGCAGATCAACGCCGAGCACAGCAATATTCCGCTGCTGATTGGCGTCGATCAGGAAGGCGGCATGGTGGCGCGGGTGGAAGAGGGCGTGACGCCGTTGCCTTCCGCGATGGCGTTTCGGGCTGCGGGCTCGGTGGACGCCTGCGAAACGCTGACGCGCTATGCCAATGCCGAACTCCATGCGCTCGGCTTCAATATCAATTTCGCCCCCGACCTCGACGTCAATAACAATCTGCGCAATCCGGTCATTGGCGTGCGCGCGTTTGGCGACAACCCCGGCGATGTCATCGAATACGGCATGGCCGCACTGCGCGGCATACAAGCGGCCGGCATGGCGGCAACAGCCAAGCATTTTCCTGGTCACGGCGATACCGACGTCGATTCGCACCTCGGCTTGCCGCGCGTGCCGCATGACCGCGCCCGGCTGGACGCGATAGAACTGGCGCCGTTCCGCGCGGCGATTGCGGCTGGCGTCGACACATTTATGTCGTCGCATGTGGTGTTCCCGGCGTTCGAAGCCGATGCCGATACGCCTGCCACCATGTCGCACGCGGTCCTGACCGGCTTGCTGCGCCAGCAATTGGGCTTTGACGGCGTGGTGTTTACCGATTGCATGGAAATGGATGCCATCGCCAAAGGCGTCGGCACCGTGGCTGGCGCGGTGGCGGCTTTCAAGGCGGGCGCCGATATCGTGTTGGTGTCGCACACACAGGCTTTGCAGCAAGGGGCGCTGGCCCTGCTCGAACGCGCCGTTCTCTCGGGCGAAATCAGCGAAGCCCGCATCGATCAATCCGTCGCCCGCGTGCTGGCGCTCAAAAGCCGTCGCGCCATGGCGCAGTGGCAGCAACTGAACGGCGAGATGCTACCGTTGCAATTGCGGCAACCGGCCGCGCTTGCCCTGTCCGAACAGGTCCACGCCCAAGCCGTTACGCTGGAAGGGCCATGCGCGCCGCTGCAGCCCGCCTTGTCGGTGTTCCTGATTACGCTGGAAGTCCGCACGCGTTCCGAAATTGATGAAGTAGCGCGTCGCGATGACACGCTGGCGGCGCCCTTGCGCGCGCTGGGCTATACGGTGGAAGAAGTCCGTTTGCCCGCGTCGCCCGAAATTGTTGATCTGGAACGGGTACAACGCCTGGCCGAGACAGCCGCGCAAGTGGTCTGCGTGAGCTACAACGCGGTGCTCAACCCGGCGCAGCAACGGCTGATTGCGTTGCTACCGCGGCAACGGCTGTGCTGGTGGCGGGGCGTCTGCCTATGACCTCGATCTGGCGCCGGGC
>BBFD01000060.1 GCA_001313065.1 Silvimonas sp. JCM 19000 | reverse complement strand
CGCCCCGCCCCTTGCTGCCCAATCAAGCAGTGACGGGTGAAAAAAGACGGCCGCTGGTTGCTCGACCAGCTATTGCCCCGCGATATCAAAGACCGGGCGGGCTGGAGCAATGACATCTACACCGCCTTCACCGCATTGAAGATCCCCTATACCCCCGCGTATTACTGCGCCGCGATGGCGGTAATCGCGCAGGAATCCACCTGGCAAAGTGATCCGGTGGTCCCCGGTCTGCCCGCCATCGTCTGGAGTGAAATCGACAAACGTATTCATCGCTTTGGCATTCCCCGCCTGGTGGTGCAAGCCGCGTTCGCCAAAAGCTCGCCCGACGGCCGCAGCTACAACCAGCGCATTGATGCCTTGCGCACCGAACGCCAGATGAATGCCTTGTTTGAAGACATGCTGACCGAACTACCGTTTGGTCAGCAGTTGGCGGGTGACAATCCTATCCGCACCGGCGGCCCGATGCAGGTGGGGGTCGACTTTGCCACTGCGCACACCAAAGTCTGGCCCTACCCGTACAAGATCGAGCGCAGTTTGCGCGACGAAGTTTTCACCCGCCGAGGCAGCGTCTACTTTGGCACCGCCCATTTGCTGCAATACCCGACCACGTATACGCAGATGATTTATCGCTTTGCCGATTACAACGCGGGCCGTTACGCCAGTCGCAATGCGGCCATGCAAGGCGTGCTGGCGCGACTGACCCATCAGTCGCTCAAGCAGGATGGCTATCTGATGAGTTACAACGGCACGCTGCCGACTACCGCCGTCACCGACAGCCAGCAAGCGCTGTTTACGCTGAGTGGCGCATTGGGACTATCGCGGGCGCAAATAGTGGCCGATCTCAAGCAGGAGCGTTATGCCGCCTTTGCGCAGACGCCGACCTACACCCGTTTTTTATGCCTACGCCGACAAAACGCTGGGCAAGCCGCAGCCGCGCGAGGCGCTGCCGCAAATCAAACTGGTCAGCCCCAAGATCACGCGCAAGCTCACCACGGAATGGTTTGCCAGGCGCGTAGACGGACGCTATCAGGCGTGTCTGGCCACCACGCCGCTGCTGCCGTAAGGCGCGCGGCTGCCGGGCCAGCGGGCAACCAACGCACTTGCTGGGTGGGATTGGCCGCGTTGTGTTTTTTTGATAGCGCGCTGGCCACGCGCTACTGCGGTTATAGGGCACGGTGCGGCCCGACAATGCCAATGCCACCCGGGTAATCATGTTTTGCGTGGGTGCGTGCTGGCCGTGCGTGCTCCCCATGATCAATGCAATCAGCAACAGGCCAATAAACTGATAGGGATGGCGCGCAAATCGCGACCTGAAGTCAAAGCCCACGCCAGGCTCACGCTGGTGCCCAGCATAAAGCCGCCGATCACCTCGGATTGCGAATGCAGATGCAGCACCACGCGTGAAACCCCGATGGCCAGCGCAAACAACACCCCAGCCGTCCATGCCAGCGCTTGCATCCTGACGCCGCGACGCTGCGTCATCCATACCAGCAAGGCGGGATAGATGGTGCTGGAAAACATGGTGTGGCCGCTCAGCCCGGTAAAGTCGAGGGCCTCGATGCCGACGCCCCAACCCAGAAATGCCACTTTGGTCAGCCCGACCAGCGACGCACCGCCGCCAAACAGCACAAGCCACCATGCCAGGCTGCGCCAGGCGCGCTCAAACACCATCCACAAGGTGAACAGTGCAGCCACCGGCATCAGCAAGGCGGAGTCGCCAAAATCGGTCAGTGTAGAAAAAAAATCGTATAAGCAGTCGGAGTCATGGTTTCTTCGGGTCAAGCTGCAGGCGGCGCGGGTGGGCGCCAGACAAAAGCGGCGGCATGGTTGCAGACTTCGGGCCAGAACGCCAGAAAGTCCGCTTCAAAGCCAGCGTAAGCGTGCTCCAGTTCATCGGCCGCCCCCGCCAGTGCATTCGGTTGCGACAAGCGGTGAACGGACATCGAATCTATGGCCTGGCGCACCGCCGACAGTTCCCGATAGGCTGTCAGCCAGTCAAACTGGCGCATGCGCGGCGCAATGCTGGCCAGCCGTGGCGGCAACCACGCGGCGTGTTCGTCCAGCGCGCCATACACCGATTGGGCAAACAGGGCCAACTCGCCCACGCCCAGTTCGGCCCAGTGCCGCGCCAGCAGATGGTCATAAAACATATCGACCATGATGCCGGCGTAGCGGCGCCGCGCACTGCTGATCCGTTCGCGACTGCGGGCAAATAGCGGATGCGCATCGGTAAACGCGTCAATACTGCGATGCAAGGCCACGCCGCGCGCCAGTTCCAGCGGCAAAGCGCCGGGCAGATGGCCTTTGACAAAGTCACCCAGCAAAGCACCGGTCTTGTCGGCCGCGCTCGGTCCGCCCAGCAAGGCATGCGCCAGATAATTCATACCATCACCCGCAACTGGCTCGCCACGCTGAACTTTTGCGCTGCCAGCGGGCCTGTGGAGCTATCAATCACAAATACAACGTGGATACCGCATATGTCGTGGTTCAAGAATATTCTCGCTTCGGTGCTGACTGCCGCCACGGGCAACCCGCACCGCAATCTGCATTTTGATCCGGCCCGGCCGCATCACACGCCGACCGGGTTTCGCAACCGTTATCCGCACAGCCGCCCCAGTGGCGACGACTTTCGCCGTTGGCGTGCAGAACGTAAAGCAAAAGGCCTGCCACACCCGCCAGCCAGCGATCTGAGCCCGGTGCCACCCGACCTGACGCTGCTTTACGGCAATCGCACGCAAAACACGGTGAGCTGGATCGGCCATAACACCCTGCTGCTGCAAACCGGCGGCCTGAATATCCTGACCGACCCCGTGTTTTCACAACGTTGTTCGCCGGTGCAATTTGCCGGGCCCAAACGCCATCAAGCGCCAGGGATTGCGCTTGATCAATTACCGCATATTGATCTGGTCCTGCTTTCTCACAACCACTATGACCATCTGGACGCGCGCAGCGTGCATGCGCTGGTGCAGCAAGCCGGCGGGCCGCCGGTGTTTGCGGTGCCGCTGGGGCTGGATTTCTGGTTCCAGCGCCACGTACCCAAACTGCCACCCGAGCATCTGGTGGTTCTGGACTGGTGGCAGACCGCCGAAGTGGCCGGCGCCACCCTCACCTTTGTGCCGGTACAACACTGGAGCGCCCGCACACCGCTGGACCGCAATGCCACGCTCTGGGGCGGCTGGGTGCTGCAAACGCCCGATTTTCGCTTCTTTTTTCTCCGGCGACCTCGGCTAATCCCGCGACATCGCCGACATCGCCGCGCGCTTTGATGGTTTTGATCTGGCCGCCATCGGCATCGGCGCCTACGAACCACGCTGGTTTATGCAAAGCCAGCATATCAATCCGGATGAAGCCGTGCAGATCCAGCGCGAGTTGCGTGCGCGCCAGGCCGTGGGCATACACTGGGGCACGTTTGAGCTGGCCGACGAGGCACTTGATCAGCCGCGCTGGACCTGGCCGCGGCCCGGCTGCAGCATGGCGTGGCTGACGACGTCTTCTTTGTCTTGCGCCACGGGCAGACCCGCATTCTGGATACGGCACCCGATGCGCACGCCGCTTCCAATCTGTAGAACATTTGTTCTATAATCCGCCATCCCTTTCCAACCGCATCCGGCAGGACACCCAGACATGGACGACAACAAAAGCAAGGCGCTCGCCGCCGCACTGGCCCAGATCGAACGTCAGTTCGGCAAAGGCGCCGTGATGAAAATGGGCGACAACCAGATCGAAAACGATTTGCAAGTGGTTTCTACCGGCTCGCTCGGTCTGGATCTGGGCCTGGGCGTAGGCGGTTTGCCGCGCGGCCGTATTGTTGAAATCTTCGGGCCGGAGTCCTCCGGTAAAACCACGTTGTGTCTGCACGTGGTGGCCGAAATCCAGAAGCTGGGCGGCACTGCAGCCTATATCGATGCGGAAAACGCGCTCGACCCCATCTACGCGCAAAAGCTGGGCGTTAACGTGGGCGAGATGCTGATTTCGCAACCGGATACCGGCGAACAAGCGCTGGAAATCGCCGACATGCTGGTGCGTTCGGGCGGCGTCGACATCATCGTGGTCGACTCGGTCGCGGCGCTGACGCCCAAGGCCGAAATCGAAGGTGAAATGGGCGACGTGCACGTCGGCCTGCAAGCCCGCCTGATGAGCCAGGCCCTGCGCAAGCTCACCGGCAACATCAAACGCACCAACACGCTGGTGATCTTTATTAACCAGTTGCGGATGAAAATTGGCGCCATGATGCCTGGCCAGAGCCCGGAAACCACCACCGGTGGTAACGCGCTCAAGTTCTACGCTTCGGTACGCCTGGACATCCGCCGTATCGGCTCGGTCAAGAAAGGCGAAGAAGTGATTGGCAACCAGACCAAGGTCAAAGTCGCCAAGAACAAGGTAGCCCCGCCGTTCCGCGTAATTACCTTCGATATTCTGTACGGCGAAGGCATTAGCCGCGAAGGCGAAATTGTCGAGCATGGCGTTACCCACAAGATCGTCGAGAAAGCCGGTGCCTGGTATAGCTATAACGGCAACAAGATCGGCCAGGGCCTGGAGAATTCGCGCCAGTACCTCAAAGACAATCCTGAAGTGGCCGCCGAGATCGTGCAGAAAATCCGCGAGAAGATCGGCCTGAGCAGCGCGCCGATCGAAGTGGGCGGCTCGCTGGCGGACGAAGCCGAGCTGGACGCTTAAGCATTGCCGCTACCTACCCCGGTCTTCGCCCAGTCATGAACAGCAAGCGTGAACACACGCCCACTGCGGCTGACTTGCGAAACCGGGGTTTGCGTTTGCTGGCGCGGCGCGAACATTCACGTGGCGAGCTGCACAGCAAACTCAAGCCTTATACGCCGGACGAAGAAACGCTGAATGCGCTGCTCGATGATTTCGAGGAACGCAAATGGCTGTCTGATGAGCGCTTTGCGGAACAATGGACGCATTTCCGCTCCGAGCGTTACGGTAGCCGCCGCCTTGCCGCCGAGCTACGACAGAAAGGCGTGGCGACCGAAGTCATCAACGAGGCGCTGGACCAGGTCCGCGATGGCGAAGCGGAGCGTGCGCATGCGCTGTGGCAACGGCGCTTTGGCCAGGCCAGCGATGATCCCAAAGAACGCAACAAGCAACTGCGCTTTCTGGCTGCGCGCGGCTTTTCCCCGGCCATCATTTATCGCATAGTCGGCGGCAACATGGACGACGAATTCGGCCTCGACAGCGGCGACGAATAGTCTTGCGTCCTGAGCTGCAGCGGGCCGCTGCGGCCGCTTACCCCCCGCCTCGACGCGGCAGCCACCCGGCTGATGCCGTTTCATCGCATTGCCGCATCTCAGCTTGCCTCACAAACCTCTCAGATTTGTCAAACCGTCTGTCTGACCAAGAAAGAAAAGCCGTCGCATTTGCGCCAAATCCGCGTTTAAGCGCCAGACTTTCCCCATCCTCTTGTGCCATATTGTCACCTCTTGCCTGGCTAACTTACAGCCGCGAACTCTGCATCCGCTCTTACACACAGAACGCATGAACGCGGCAGATCATTCAAAACGTTGACGCAAGGCCAGTCCACAGCTGGTAGTGGGGAGAGACATTTGATCGTCCGTAGCTACGCCCGGTTGACATGCAGTGGGGCACTGCATGAGTAGCCACATCATTCCCCTTCACGACGAAATGTCGTTTGAACAAGAAGCGCTGGCAGCGGCCGCTGACTTTGAACGCTGGCGCGTGCTGATCGTCGATGACGAGCCTGACGTGCATCAGGCCACCACCTTTGCGCTTAAAGAAGCCGTCATCCTCGACCGCCACCTCGAATTCCTGCATGCCTATAACGGCGATCAGGCCATCAAGTTGCTGGCCACTGAAACCGACATTGCGGTGGTGCTGCTCGATGTGGTGATGGAAGGCGAAGAAGACGGCTTGCTGGTGGCGCGTGCCATACGCGATGAGCTCAACCTGCAGGAAATCCGCATCGTCCTGCGCACTGGCCACCCGGGTTATGCGCCGGAATATCAGGTTATCCGCGATTACGGCATCAATGACTACAAAACCAAATCCGATCTGACCCAGGTCCGCTTGATGACCACGCTGACTGCGGCGATCCGCTCGTATCAGCAACTCAAGATCATCAACACCAGCCGCCGCGGCCTTGAAATGATCGTGGAGGCATCGGCGCTGCTGTTTGAACGGCGCTCGCTGGAAAGCTTTGCCGCTGGCGCGCTCACACAACTGGCGGCCTTGCTCGGCCTGGCGCCGGATGGCTGATCTGCACACATCAGCCGCGCAGCCCGGGTTTGCGCCCGGCCCAGGACTGGACCATCGTCAGCGCCGCCGGGGAATTGCAGCCGCTGATCAATCAACCGCTGCACGCGCTCGACCGCCCCGAAGTACTCAACGCCATCGAACATGCCATACGCTCGCGCAGCTCCATCTATTCGCCGCGTTTTACCGTACTGTATTTGCGACGGCCGTCGGCGCAAGAGGCGGCGATTTATCTGGATACCGGCCGCCCGATTCCGCTCGCAGACCAGCAATTGCTGGAAATCTTTTGCAGCAATATTGCGGTCGGCTTCGAAAACATTGCGCTGTTCAAGCAATTGCAGGATCTGGCCTATATCGACCCGCTGTGCCATATCCCCAATCGCACGCAATTTGTCAGCCGGCTGAATCACTTGCTGCAATATCCACAACCGGACCAGATTGTGGTTTTGCTCGATATCGCACAGTTCTCGCAAATCAACGACGCGCTCGGCCATCTGATCGGCGACCAGTTATTGCAAAGCGTAAGCCAACGCTTGCGCGCGCTGGTGCCGCCCTCGGTGGCGCTGGCGCATATAGGCGTTGATCTGTTTGGCCTGGCCGGGCGCGAAGCGGATATCGGGCTGGATCGGCTGCATGCCGCTTTTGCCAAGCCTTTTAATGTCGGCACTCATTTATTGCGCATCAAGATTACAAGTTCAGCCGCGCGCTTGACGGATACCGAGGCCACCGGCATCGGCTGCCTCAAGGACGTTACCATCGGCCTGAACCTGGCCAAACGCGAAGGTCCGGGTAGCTTTACCTGGTATTCGCCCGCCATGAGCCTGGCGTCGCGCCAGCGGCTGGAATTGCTGCACGACCTCGAAGCCGCCATCCGCCAGCAACAGCTGCTGGTGTACTACCAACCACAGATTTCGCTGCGCGACGGTGCCGTCATCGGCATGGAAGCGCTGCTGCGCTGGCCTTTACAGAACGGCCAGTTTATTGGCCCGGATCGCTTTATTCCGCTGGCCGAGCAATCGGGCTTGATCATCGAACTGGGTGATTGGCTGCTGGGCAAGGTGTGTGAGCAGATGGTGGCCTGGCGCAATGAGGGCCTCGGCGATCTGAAGGTGGCGATCAATGTATCGATGGTGCAGTTCAACCACGACACGCTGGTCGATCAACTGGCCCTGCGCTTGCGCCAGTTTGGCGTCAAGCCCAGCCAGATCGAAATCGAGATCACGGAATCGGTGGCCATGCAGACGCTGGAAGACGTCATCGACACCATCCGCCGTCTGAAGCAACTGGGCGTTACGGTCTCGATTGATGACTTTGGCACCGGTTTTTCTTCGCTGGCCTATTTGCAGAAACTGAACGCCGACCGCCTCAAGATCGACCGCAGCTTTATCCGCGAAATCGGCGCCAACGAGGGTTCACTCAGCATTGCCGAAATGGTGATCAACCTCGGCCACAAGCTGGGGATCGCCGTGCTGGCCGAAGGGGTGGAGACGGCGGAACAAGCGGCCTTGCTGCGTGCTTCCGGTTGCGATGAAGCGCAAGGCTATCTGTTTGCCAAGCCTGCCCCGGCGCGCATGTTGGGACAATGGCTGCGCGAAACCGAGGGCCGGGTACTGATCGGCGCACCGACCAAACCGTCCACCCCTGAACCCCGGGTTTAATCCGGGCCGTCAAATGGCCGGGCCGGATTGTGGGGTGCCTGCAGCCAGGCATCCCACGGTGGCGCTTCGCCCCATGCGCTTTGCAGAAACGCAATAAACGCGCGCACCTTGGCCGACACGTGGCGGCGGCTGGGATAGATCGCCTGTAATGCCATGGCCGGTAATTGATAATCCTGCAACAACGGCACCAGCGCGCCCGAGCGTAAATCATCGCCCACCAGAAACGTCGGCTGCTGAATGATGCCCTCACCCGCCCGCGCTGCCGCCACCAGCACATCGCCGTTATTGGCGCGCATCACCGCGCGCACCGGCACGCTGCTGCGGCGTTGTTGCGCATCGACAAAGCTCCAGGTTTCGCCATCGGCGGCATAGCTATAGGTCAATGCGCGATGCGCACGCAATGCCTCCGGGGTAGTTGGCGTGCCGTGCCGCATCAGATAGCCGGGCGCGGCGCAGATGACGATGCGGATGGGCGTAATCTTGCGCGCCACATACGATCCGGGCATTTGCGCGGCAATGCGCAGGCCAGATCCAGCCTTCTTCGACCAGGTCCACGCTGCGATCGGCCAGCGAAATATCCAGTTGCACCTGCGGATAACGCGCGCAAAACTGCGGCAGTAGCGCAGCCAGGTGGCGCGTACCCAGCGAAACCGGCGCGGTAAACCGCAGCGTGCCCGTCGGTTCTGCTTCGTGACTGCCGATTTCGCTTTCAGCCTCGGCGATATCGGCCAGGATTTGCTGGCAACGCGCCAGATAGCTACGCCCCGCATCCGTTAACGCCAGCCGCCGCGTGGTTCTTTGCAACAAGCGCGCCTCCAGCTGGCTTTCCAGATCGGACACCAGGCGCGACACCACCGAGGTCGACAGGCCCAGCCGTTCGGCCGCGCCGACAAAGCTGCCCGCTTCGACCACGCGCACAAACACCGTCATTGCCTGCAATTTATCCACGCCTGCCTTCCCTGGTCTGCTGTTTGCGCCGGTAGCGTAATCCGGCCACGCTATTTTGGCTAACGGCGCGCTAGCTGGGCTGTACCTGGCTAAGCTGGAGTACGCCCGCTGCACTGGTTTAAACTGCGCGGTCCTCTCGCCCGTTACCCCGGAACACGCCCTCCATGTCTGCCACCCCCGCCGCCGCCCGCCACCCCGGCCTGAGCAAAGGAGCCATCATCCTGCTCGGCACCCTCACCGCCATCGGCTCCATTTCCATCGATATGTACTTGCCCGGCTTTCCCGCCATCGAAGCCGACCTGCACGCCACCGCGGGCCAGGTGCAATGGACGCTGGCCAGCTTCTTTATCGGGCTGGCGCTGGGCCAGTTGTTCTATGGCCCGATCTCGGATCGCTTTGGCCGCAAGCCGCCGATGTATGTCGGCATGATCCTGTACGCGCTGGCGTGTGTCGGCTGCATGATGGCGCACTCGATCGAGTGGCTGATCGCCTGCCGTTTTGTCCAGGCGCTGGGCGGCTGCGCCGGGATGGTGGTGGCTCGTGCTGTGGTACGCGACCGCTGTGAACCGCGCGAAGCCGCCAAGGTCTTTGCTTTGCTGATGCTGACCATGGGCCTGGCGCCCATTCTCGCGCCCTTGCTGGGCGGCAGCCTGGTCGTATTTGCCGGCTGGCGCGTGCTGTTTGCGGTGCAACTGGCCTTTGCCGTGATTTGTTTGCTCGGCATGCATTTTGGTTTAACCGAAAGCCACAACCGGGACAGCACCCAGCCACTGCACCTGGGTCGCATCCTCGGCAGTTATTTCAATCTGCTGCAGGATCGCTGGTTTGTGGGCTACACCCTGGCCAGCGGCCTCGGCTGGGCCGGCATGTTCGCCTATATCACCGGCTCACCCTATGTGCTGATTACGCTACACGGCATCAAGCCCGAACATTTTGGTTGGGTTTTTTTGGCAGCAACGCCTTCGGCATGATCTTTGCCGCGCAAATCAACAGCCGTTTGCTCAAGCATTTTGAAATCGACACCATCTTGCGCCGGGCCTTGTGGGTGCCGATGCTGGCCGGGATCGCACTAGCGGCCGTGGCCTGGTTCAAGCTGGAAACCCTGACCATCTTGTTGTCCGGCCTGTTCTGCTTTGTGGCTGCGCTGGCTTTGTTGGCCCCAACGGCTCGGCCTCGGCCATGCGCCATCAAGGCCAACGCGCCGGGCTGGCCTCTGCTTGATGGGCAGCATGCAATTTGTGCTGGCCACCGTGATCGGCACCATCATGGCGCATGGCAAGACCCCAGCGCCCGCCCGCTGGCATCCTTGATGGCGATTTGCGGCATCCTGGCCTTTGTGGTGCACCGACTGCTGGTGGTGCGCGTGGAAGACCCGCGCAATCACCCGGTCTGACGCCAGCAACACGGTGCCTGGCGCCCCTGCGTGGTTGTCATTGCCGGACGGCACCGCGTCGGCTTGCATACATCCCGCCGCGGCAGCTATCCGCTGCGGGATGTTTCCACTAGAATCACGGGTTCCCTATTCAAGCGCGACCAAGCCCCAGACCATGACATCCGCTGAGATCCGGCAGAAGTTCCTCGATTTTTTTTCGCCTCGAAGGGCCACCAGATTGTGGCTTCTTCGTCGCTGATTCCCGCCAATGATCCGACGTTGCTGTTTACCAACGCCGGTATGAACCAGTTCAAAGACGTTTTCCTCGGCTTTGACAAGCGTCCGTACACGCGCGCCACCACCGCGCAGAAAGTGGTCCGCGCCGGTGGCAAGCACAACGATCTGGAAAACGTCGGTTACACCGCACGGCACCACACCTTCTTTGAAATGCTGGGCAACTTCAGCTTTGGCGATTATTTCAAGGAAGACGCGATCAAATACGCGTGGGAATTTCTGACCAGCCCGCAATGGCTGGGCCTGCCTGCGGACAAGCTGTCGGTCACGGTGTATGCCGAGGACGACGAAGCCTACGACCTGTGGCACAAAACCATCGGCGTGCCGGCTGAGCGCATGATCCGCATCGGCGACAACAAGGGCGCCAAATACGCCTCCGACAACTTCTGGACCATGGGCGACACCGGCCCGTGTGGCCCGTGTACCGAGATTTTCTACGATCACGGCGCACACATCCCCGGCGGCCCGCCCGGCTCGCCGGATGAAGACGGCGATCGCTTTATCGAAATCTGGAACAACGTATTCATGCAGTTCAACCGCGACGAAGCGGGCGTACTGCACAAGCTGCCCAAGCCGTCGGTGGATACCGGCATGGGTCTGGAGCGGATTGCTGCGGTGATGCAGCACGTCAACTCCAACTACGACATTGATCTGTTCAAGCAGCTGATCGCCGATGCCCAACGCGTAACTGGCGCGGCCGATATCAACAGCCCTTCGCTCAAGGTCATCGCCGATCACATCCGCTCCTCGGCCTTTTTTTTGATTGCCGATGGCGCGTTGCCGGCCAACGACGGTCGCGGTTATGTGGTGCGCCGCATCGTGCGCCGCGCCATTCGCCACGGCTACAAGCTGGGCCAGAAAGGGTTCTTCTTCCACCTGCTGGTGGCCAAGCTGGCCGAGCTGATGGGCGACGCTATCCCGAACTGCGCCAACGCCAGAGCGCCATCGAAGACGCGCTGCGCCTTGAGGAAGAAATCTTCGGCCGCACGCTGGAAAACGGCATGGCGCTGCTGGAATCCGCACTGGCCGGCGACAAGAAAGAACTCGACGGCGCCACCGCCTTCAAGCTGGCTGACACCTTCGGCTTTCCGATCGATCTGACCGCCGACGTGTGCCGCGAACGCAATGTCACGGTCGATATGGCTGGCTTTGAAGCCGCGCTGGAGGCGCAACGCGTGCAATCCAAAGCCGCTGGCACCTTCAAGATGGCGGCGGGCCTGGCCTATGAAGGCGACGGCACCTGCTTCCACGGCTATCAACAAGCCACCGCCGACGCCACCGTGCTGGCGCTGTATCGTGGCAACGAGCCGGTGCAACAACTGCTGGCGGGTGAAGATGGCGTGGTCGTGCTCGACAACACGCCGTTCTACGCCGAATCGGGCGGTCAGGTCGGTGATACCGGCGAGATTTCCGCAACCGGCGGCATCGACGCGCTGTTCGATGTAACCGACACGCAGAAAGTCAAAGCCGATGTGTTTGGCCATCAAGGCCGCCTGGTTCGTGGCACGCTCAAAGTGGGTGACCGCGTTGCCGCGGCCATCGATCAGCACAAGCGCAGCGCCACCCAACGCAACCACTCGGCCACCCATTTGCTGCACGCCGCGCTGCGGGAAGTCCTGGGCAAGCATGTGGAACAGAAAGGTTCGCTGGTTAATTCCGATCGCACCCGTTTCGACTTCAGCCACCCCAAGCCGGTGACGGCAGAAGAACTGGCCCGCATCGAAGCACTGGTTAACCACGTGGTGATGCATAACCACGAAGTCCACACCGCCAATATGAGCTACGACGATGCCATCAAGGCGGGTGCGATGGCGCTGTTTGGCGAGAAATATGGCGACGAAGTGCGCGTCCTGAAGATGGGTGATTTCTCGACTGAATTGTGCGGCGGCACCCACGTCAGCCGTACCGGCGATATCGGTTTCTTCAAAGTTCTGTCGGAAGGCGGCGTCGCTGCCGGCATCCGTCGCGTTGAAGCCACCACCGGCGAAGGCGCCCTGGCGCTGATCCAGCAACAAGAGCGCGAGCTGAAAGCGGCCGCCGCCCTGGCGCAGGCGCAGCCGGGCGAGTTGCTGACCAAGCTGGAGAAGCTGCAAGACAACGCCAAAGCGCTGGAAAAAGAACTGGCCAGACTCAAAGGCCAACTGGCCGCCAGCAAGGGTGATGAGCTGGTCAATAACGCGGTCGCCATCGGCAACGCCAAAGTATTGGCGGCGGAACTGCCCGGCGCTGACGTGAACGCCCTGCGTGAAACGCTGGACAAGCTCAAAGACAAACTGGGTAGCGCGGCCATCGTGCTGGCCACGGTGGCCGACGGCAAAGTCAGCCTGGTGGCAGGCGTAACGGCCGATCTGACCAGCAAGGTCAAGGCGGGCGAACTGGTTAACTTTGTCGCGCAACAAGTTGGCGGCAAAGGCGGCGGTCGTCCGGATATGGCGCAAGCGGGTGGCACGCAACCCGAACACCTCGGCAACGCCCTTGCCGGCGTGCAGGCCTGGGTAAACGCCAAGCTGTAATCCACCACGCATTCAAGCATTAGCAAAACCCGGCGGCACGCCGGGTTTTTTTTACGCCTGCCGTAGCCGCGCGCCTAATTCCTTTCAGCGCTTTTAAGCGCACTGCTGGTTCTTTCACACGGTTTGATGGCCTCGTTAGACTGCCCACTCTCGCATGCCACAAGCATTTGCGGGCTATACCGTAGAGCACGCCCCGGTGCGCTCCGGGCCGCGCAATCCCCTCAAAACCACGCGCTGCCAGCGACAAAATCAATGCGCCGCGCAGGAACCCTGCCATGTCTCAAGACGCCCTGCTGAGCCTGATCGGCCAGACGCCCTTGCTCAAAATCAGCCGGATCGATACCGGCGTGTGTGAGCTGTTTGTCAAACTGGAAAACCAGAATCCCGGCGGTTCAATCAAGGATCGTATCGCGCTGACCATGATCGAAGCAGCCGAGCGCGACGGTCGTCTGCCACCGGGCGGCACCATTATCGAAGCCACCGCCGGCAATACCGGCCTGGGCCTGGCACTGGTGGCCACGCGTAAGGCTACAAGCTCAAGCTGGTGGTGCCCGACAAAATGAGCCTGGAAAAAAATCGCCAACCTCAAAGCACTGGGTGCGGAAGTATTGATTACGCGCTCGGACGTGGGCAAAGGCCATCCGCTGTACTACCAGGATTACGCGCGCCGCCTGGCCGATGAGACGCCGGGCGCCTATTACATCGACCAGTTCAACAATCCGGCCAACCCCGCCGCGCATGAAAACGGCACCGGCCCGGAAATCTGGCAGCAAATGGCGCATGACGTCGATGCCATTGCGGTTGGCGTGGGTTCGAGCGGCACGCTCAGTGGCCTGACGCATTTTTTTTGCACGCGCCGCGCCGCATGTCGAGTTCATCCTGGCCGATCCGGTCGGCTCAGTGCTGGCCGATTATGTCGAAACGGGCAAATACGGCGAAGCGGGCAGTTGGCGTGTGGAAGCATCGGCGAAGACTTCATTCCGCCGCTAGCCGACTTCAGCAAAGTGCAGCAAGCGCATCGCATTAGCGATGCCGAAAGCATTGCCACCGCGCGCTTGCTGCTGGAACAAGAAGGCATACTCGCCGGTTCGTCTACCGGCACCCTGCTCGCCGCCGCGCTGCGTTATTGCCGCGCGCAAACCATGCCCAAGCGGGTGGTGACCTTTGTCGCCGACAGCGGCAACAAATATCTGTCCAAACAATTCAATGAGGGCTGGCTGATTGATCAGGGTTTACACGCGCTACCGCAACAGGGCGACCTGACGGACTTGATTACGCGACGGCATGACCAGGGCGCAACCATCACCGCCCGTGCCGATGAAAGTCTGGCCGACGCCTACGCCCGCATGCGCCGCCACGATATTTCGCAACTACCGGTACTGCAAGCCAACGACCAGGTGCTGGGCATTATCGATGAGTGGGACATTCTTGAAGCCGTGAATGCGGCACCCGAGCATTTTGCCGCGCCGGTGCGCCAGACCATGAGTACCGAGCTGGTGACGCTGCAGCCGGGCGATAGCATGGCCGCTTTGTTGCAGGTTTTTTTAATCAAGGCAAGGTGGCCCTCATCGTCAATGCCGAAGCCGCTTTATCGGTCTTATTACGCAAGCCGATGTGATCAATTACTGGCGCAACAAGCGCTAAGCGCGCACGCAGCATGGCGCAGTCCTCTAATCCCCTTGCAGGAGCAAGCATGCCCCATCCCGATACGCTGGCGGTCCACGCTGGCTACGCCCCCGACGCCACTGGCGCGGTGATGCCGCCGATTTACACCAGCTCCACCTACGCCCAAGCGGCGCCGGGCGAACACACCGGCTACGAGTACATCCGCAGTGGCAACCCCACCCGCGCCGCACTGGAACACGCACTGGCCGAACTGGAAGGCGGCGCGGCTGGCTTTGCCTTTGCCTCGGGCCTGGCCGCGATGGCAACGCTGGTCGATTTACTCGACAGTGGCAGCGAAATTGTCGCCATCGACGATCTGTATGGCGGCGCGTGGCGTTTGTTCGAAAAGGTCCGGGCGCGCAGTGCGGGTCATCGTATCCGCTATGTGGCCGATGAGGCCGCCTTCAAAGCCAGCCTGAATGCCAGCACCAAACTGGTCTGGCTAGAAATCCCCACCAACCCGCTGCTCAAGATCATCGACCTCAAAACCGTGATCGAGGCCGCCCACGCGGTGGGTGCGCTGGTGGTGGTGGATGCCACTTTTGCCACACCGTATTTGCTACGGCCGCTGGAGCTGGGCGCGGATATTGTGCTGCACTCGGTCACCAAATATCTGAATGGACATTCCGATGTACTCGGCGGCGCGGTCATTGTGCGCACGCCGGAACTGGCCGAGCGCGTGCGCTATCTGCAAAACGCAGTCGGCGCAGTCATGAGCCCGTTCGATAGCTTTCTGGCTTTGCGTGGACTCAAAACGCTGGGCCTGCGCATGCAACGCCATTGCAGCAATGCCCAGGCGCTGGCGCAATGGCTGCAACAGCAAGCGGGCGTGCAGGATGTCATTTATCCAGGCCTGGCTAGCCATCCCCAGCATCAGTTGGCCGCACAGCAATTCAAGCAAGGCTTTGGCGGTGTGGTAACACTGCGGCTGGCCGCCGATGATGCCGCGGTGCGGCGTTTTCTGAATGCGTTAAAGCTGTTCACCCTGGCGGAAAGCTGGGCGGCGTGGAAAGCCTGGTCAATGTGCCGTGGTTTATGACGCACGCGTCTTTGCCCGAAGCAGACCGGCTGCAACGCGGCATCGGCCCCAATCTGTTGCGTCTATCGGTCGGCATCGAGCATCTGGATGACCTGCAGGCCGATCTGCGCGCCGGGCTGGCGGCTTTGCACGCGGCCTGAGCCGTGCCGCAAAAGCCCGACGGCATCGCGCCAGTCGGGCCTTTTTTTTGGATAGCCATCACGGTAACTGCGGCTCAGCGCCGGGGCTTGCCGCCCCA
>BBFD01000059.1 GCA_001313065.1 Silvimonas sp. JCM 19000 | reverse complement strand
GCTGAACACCAAAACATGCGCCGCAGGCTAAGCAGTTAAAGGTTTGTTCGACACCACCCCAACAGCAAAACCCGCGCTGCATGCCCCCTCCCTTACCGCAACCGCACCAACGTCGACTTCAACTCCGTGTACTTATCCAACGCATGCAAAGACTTATCCCGCCCATTGCCCGATTGCTTGAACCCGCCAAACGGAAAATTCATATCCCCGCCTTCGTCATAACAATTCACCCACACCGTCCCTGCCCGCAGCCGCCGGGCGGCCTCGTGTGCGGTGGTCAGGTCGGCGGTCCAGATGCCGCGGCCAGACCGTATTCGCTGGCATTCGCCAAGGCAATTGCCTCATCCAGCGTGTCAAACGTAATCACCGACAACACCGGCCCGAAAATCTCCTCCGCCGCCACGCGCGCATCCTGGCTGGCTACGTCGAAGATGGTCGGCTCGATGTAATAGCCACCCGTCTCCGTCAGCGTGCGGCCGCCGCCCAATAACAGCGTCGCCTCGCCCTTGCCGGTTTCGATATAGCTCATCACCCGCTCCAGCTGGATGTGATCCACAATCGCGCCCATCGACGTAGCCGGATCCAGCGGATTGCCCGGTTTGTACGCCGCAGCTTCGGCGATCAGCGCCTTGATGAATTCATCCTTGATCGAGCGATGCACCAACAACCGTGAGCCCGCCGTGCACATCTCACCCATGTTGTAAAAGATGCGCCTGCGGCCGAGCGCGCGGCGCGGGCCATGTCGGGGCAGTCGGGCATCACGATATTCGGTGACTTGCCACCCAGTTCCAGCCACACCCGCTTCAGGTTGGATTGCCCGCTGTGCTGCATCAATTGCTTGCCGACAAAGGTCGAGCCGGTAAAGGCCAGACAATCCACATCCATATGCAGCGCCAGCAATTTGCCGGTATCGCCAAAGCCTGGCAGCACATTGAATACACCGGCCGGTATGCCCGCCTCCAGCGCCAGCTGCGCCACGCGCAGGGCCGACAACGGCGATTTTTTTTCCGACGGCTTCAAGATCACTGAATTACCCGCCGCCAGCGCCGGGCCAAACTTCCACGCCGCCATCAGGATGGGGAAATTCCATGGCACCACCGCCGCCACCACGCCGATCGGCTGCCGCGTCACCAGGCCAACCAGATGGTGGTCCACCGGGGCGACTTCGCCGCCGACTTTATCGATGGCCTCGGCGTACCACTGCACCGTATACGCCGCGCCAGGTACGTCCACCGTGGTGGTGTCGCCTATGGGTTTGCCCGCGTCCAGCGTTTCCAGCAGCGCGATTTCGTCGGCGTGTTCGCGAATCAGCGCGGCCCAGCGCAGCATGATTTCTTTGCGCTGGCGCGGATTCAGATCCGACCAGACGCCGCTCTCAAACCGCTGGCGCGCAATCGCTACCGTCTGGTCGACATCGGCCTCGCCGCACCACGCCACCTGCGTCAGTAACTTGCCGTCAATCGGGCTGATGCAGTCGAAGGTCTTACCACTGGCTGCGGCGGTAAATACGCCGTCGATAAAGGCGCGGCCTTCAATCTGCAGGCCTTCTGCCAGGTGGCGCCAATATGCAAAGTCTTTGGTTTGGGACATCGTTTGTTTCCTTGGTCGCTGGCGCAGGGTTTAAACCAGATCTTTAAGCCGGTACCAGGCCATGGCCAGTACCAGCGAAGGAGTGCGCAACAGATCGCCGCCCGGAAAATCGTGGTGGCCAATCTTGCTGAAAATATCAAAGCGCTCGGCCTGGCCGGCGATGGCTTCGGCCATCAGCTTGCCCGCCAGCCCGCTCACATTGACGCCATGCCCGGAGAAGCCCTGAGCAAAATAAATCGTGTTGGCCAGACGGCCAAAATGCGGGGCGCGGTTCATGGTGATGTCCACCATGCCGCCCCATGCGTGGCTGATCTTGACGTCGGCCAGCTGCGGAAACGTCTTCAACATATCGGCCCGCATCGCTTGCGCCAGGTTGGACGGCGCCAGCGTCGAATAACTGACCTTGCCGCCCCACAACACGCGGCCGTCCGGCGTGGGCCGGAAATAATCGAGCACAAACCGGCTGTCGCAAATTGCCGCACCCGCCGGCATCAAGGCCGCAAAGCGCACCGGTGCGATGGGCTCGGTGGTAATCACGTATGTGCCCACCGGCATGATCTTGCGATTGAGCGCGGGCGATAAATGTTCAATAAAGGCATTGCAGGCCAGCACCACAAATTGCGCTTCTACCTGGCCCTGCGCCGTTTTCAGGATGTGCGGCGGACCCTGGCGCATTTCCGTGACCAGGCTGTGTTCATAAATCTGTACCCCGGCGGCGACGGCAGCGCGTGCCAGCCCAAGGTGTAATTGAGTGGATGCAGGTGGCCACTGTTCGGATCAAACAGACCGCCGGCATAGCGATCGGATTGCACATAGGCGGGCAGATCGGCGCGTTCCACCCAACGCAGATCTTGATAGCCCCAGCGTTGCGCGGCCTCGTCGCGCCAGGCTTTAAGCTCTTTGACATGCGCCGGCTTGTTGGCGGCGGTCAGATAACCGGCGCGGTAATCACAATCGATGGCGTGCAGGGCAATGCGTTGGCGCAGGATGTCATTGGCCTCGATACCCATATCGAACACGCGCTGCAGGTCCGCTTGGGGCAGTTCGGATTCAAACGTATCCATGCCGCAAGCAAAGCCGTTGATCACTTGCCCGCCATTGCGGCCGCTGGCGGCCCAGCCCACGCGGGCGGCTTCCAGCACCACCACCTTGAGGCCACGCTCGGCCAGGTTCAGCGCCGCATGCAAGCCGGTCAGCCCGGCCCCGACCACCACCACATCGCAAGCAACCGCGCCGGTCAGTTCCGGGTGCCGCGTGCGGTCGTTGGCTGTAGCCGCGTACCAGCTGTCGATGTGTTCGATTTGTTCGATATGCATTGCATTCAGATCCGGTGAACCTTTCGGTGAACCCCGGCCAGCCTGGCCGGCCGGGGTGGCCTGCGGTGATGACTTAGAACGCGTAGATAAACTGCGTGCCGAACAGGTCGTTGTGCTTGCTGTAAGTGCCATCGTTGCGCACAAACACGCTTTCCGACGCCATGTCATGGCGGTATTCCAGCTTCAGCGTGGCCTGGTCGGTCAGATACCAGATCAGGTCGAACGCGATATCGCTGCGATTGGCACCTTTGCAATCCATACCGGCGTTTTCGCTGTTGGCGGCGCATTCCTGGCTGATACCAAAGCCGTTATGCCCATCCAGACCGCCGTCGGCCAGCACGATACCGCCGCCACCGCCGCCGTTCTTGCTGTCGTTCAGGTAGTCAAAGCGCAGCGCGGTGCCAAACGAACCGGCATCGCTATGCCACTTTTGCAGGCCCAGCAACGACACGCCATACCAGACTGCCGTGCCACCGTTATAAGCGGCGCTGTCCTGGCGGCCGTAGTCCACTTCAGCATTGATGGTGGTGTCGGCCCAGGTGTAGGTCATATCGGCTTCAGTAAACAGATATTTGCTATACGGCGAGCCGCTGGTGCACTGGTAACCATAACCGCCCGCACACGTGCTGCCGGTGGCCAGAGTCTGGCGGCCGATGTTGGCGGACCAGCCCAGATCAATCGACGACGACCAGGTGTAATCCAGACGCGTGGTAAAGGTCGGCGTGCTGTTGCTATGGAACACGGCCTGGCCGGTATCGGCATTGGTGTCGGTCTGGGTGCTGGCGCCTTGGTGCGGTATTGCTCGTTGGCCAGCATGAACTTCCAGGCAAAGTTGCCGGTGGAATAGTTGTAGCCCACGCCGGTGTAGCTGCCCGGATCGGAGAAGTCATACAGCAGGTTGTGCGTCAGCGTCGGCATCAGCGTCGACAGCTGATATTCATAGCCGCCAAAGCTGCTCATCAGGCCGACCACAAAGCTGCTGCTGGTATCCAGCGGAATGGTGGCCACCGCGGTGTTGATGATGTTCATAAAGCTGTTGGAGCCATCATCCGTGGCCAGCAGGGTGGCGCCATTGCCACGGTTAGGCATGATGGAAATCTCGGCGCTCGGGGCCAGCGAACCGGAACCAAAGGTCTTTTTGATATCCAGATACACATCGCCAAAGGTGCTGCCGTCGTAGTTGTACGCGCCGTTGTGATTTACAAAGCTGAACGAACCGGCATGGTCGTTGTTGTTGTACATGTACACCGGGTCCATGTAGCCGGTGATGGACAAGCCCGCCAGGCCGCCTTCATTAACCGTGGTATCCAGGCTATCGACCTTGAGTTGCAATTGCGCAATCGATTGCTTCATCGATTCCACGTCTTCTGGTGACAGCGGCGGCGTGGTGCTGGCCGATGCAGCAGGCACGGCAGCCGGTGCCGGAGCGGCGGCTTGTGTGGCCTGTTGGGCTTCCAGTTGCTGAATCTGCTTTTGCAGCGCGTTTACCTGCGCCTTGAGGCGTCGATATCGCTCTGTTTCGGCGCCGCCAGCGCCGCCCCGGACACGGTCAAGCCGGCCAGCAAGGTACATAAGATCTTCTTGCGCATTTTCGTCATCCCAATGGTTGAAATTGCACCCCGATAAAAAACTACTCAAACAGCTGTATCTACTTTCAGATTCCGTACGACGCTTGCTTAACTGGCGGGCATGGCGCGGCGCGCTTCAGCACGTTGCATAAAGTAATTGGCGGCGATCACACCCACGGTGACCAGGCCGATAAACAGGGTGGCCAGCGCATTCATTTCGGGGTTAAGGCCCAGCCGTACGCGGCTGAATACCACCAGCGGCAAGGTGGTCGAGCCTGGCCCGGACAAGAAGGCCGACAGCACCAGATCGTCGATCGACAAGGTGAACGACAGCAGCCAACCCGAGATCAGCGCTTGCGAAATCAGCGGCAGCGTGATGACAAAGAACACCCGGAACGGCGTGGCGCCAAGGTCCATGGCGGCGTCTTCCAGCGCGGTGTCCAGTTCACGGATCCGGCTTTGCACGATGATGGCGACGTAGCTGACGCATAACATGACGTGACCAATCCAGATGGTGAACACGCCGCGTTCGGCCGGCCAACCCAGCACCTTGCCCATTTCGACAAACAGCAACAGCAGCGAAATACCCTGGATGACTTCCGGGATCACCAGCGGCGCATTGATCATGGCGCTGTACAAGGTAAAGCCGCGGAACCGCCCCATGCGCGCCAGCACAAAGCCCGCCCAGGTGCCGATGGCCACCGAGGCAAATGCGGTCAGCAAGCCAATCTTGAGCGACAGCCACGCGGCATTGATCAGTTCATCGTCTTGCGCCAGCGCGTAGTACCAGCGCAAGGACACTTTCGACCAGATGGTCACCAACTGGCTGTCGTTAAACGAGTACACGATCAGGCTAAGGATGGGCGCATACAGAAAAAAAGAACCCCACCGCCAGCGTGCCCACCTGCAGTTTTTTTATTGGGCTTGATCATTGTTCGAACTCCTTGGCCTGGTAGTGCTGGAACAGCGCCATCGGCACCAGCAACAGCAGCACCATCGCGCACGTCACCGCCGAGGCCATCGGCCAGTCTGCGTTGTTAAAGAACTCGTCCCACATCACACGGCCGATCATCAAGGTGTCCGACCCGCCCAGTAGTTCGGGGATGACGTACTCGCCCACCGCCGGGATAAACACCAGCAAACAGCCGGCGATAATGCCGTTGCGCGATAGCGGCAGCGTGATCTGGCAGAACACCTTCCATGGCTTGGCGCCAAGGTCATACGCGGCTTCGAGCAAAGACAGATCCATCTTGACCAGATGCGCGTACAGCGGCATGACCAGAAACGGCAGATAGGAATAAACCATGCCGATGTAGACGGCGGTGTTGGTGTGGTACAGCTCCAGCGGCGTGCGCACCAGGTGCGCCCACATCAGAAACTGGTTGAGCAAACCGTTGTTTTTAAGAATGCCGATCCAGGCATAAACGCGGATCAGGAAGGAGGTCCAGAACGGCAGCATCACCGCCATCATCAGCATGTTGCGGGTGGCCGGATTGCTGCGCGCGATGTAATACGCCATCGGATAACCGATCAGCAAACACAGGATGGTGGAGATGGCCGCCATCTGTAGTGAGCTGAGATAGGTGGCGAAATACAGGCTGTCGGACAGCAGAAAGGTGTAATGCCCCAGCTGCAGATTGATATGCACCATGCCGTCTTGCAGCTGCGCCAGCTCGGTGTACGGCGGCACGCCCAGTTGCTGCTCGGCAAAGCTGATCTTGACCACCAGCAGAAACGGCACCAGAAAAAAACAGCGCCAGCCACAGATACGGCCCGCCGATGACCAGGCTGCGGCCGCTGGGGATATAGCGTTTAAGGCGTGTGGAAAGCGGGGTCATGGTCGCCCTCCTCACTTGGTCAGCACGGTGACGGCATCGGGCGCCCAGCTGACGAATACTTCTTCGTCATACGAGGGCGGGTCGACATTGTCGAAGGTCAGCGTCGAGACATTGGCCATCACGTTTTTGCCCGAAGCCAACATCACGTGATACAGCGTGTAGCTGCCCATATAGGCAATATTGCAGACCTTGCCCGCCGCCACGTTGGGTGCGTTTTCCGGTGCGCTGCGCGTCAGCCGCACGCGCTCCGGCCGCACCGACAAGGTGACCGGCATGCCCAGCGGGCCGGTAATGCCGTGGCTGATAAACACCGGCTGCGGCAGCGCGGCGCATTCCACGTAAATGTGATCGGGATTGTCGACGGTCACGTTGCCGTCAAACAGGTTGGTGCTGCCGATAAAGCGGCGCTGAAGCGGGTATTGGGGTACTCATAGACTTCGTGCGGCGTGCCCAGCTGCACGATGCGACCTTCCGACATCACCGCCAGCCGCGTCGCCATGGTCATGGCTTCTTCCTGATCGTGCGTCACCATCATGCAGGTGACACCCACCTTGTCGAGAATATTGACCAGTTCGATCTGGGTGCGTTGGCGGATCTGCTTGTCCAGCGCCGACATCGGCTCATCCAGCAGCAGCAATTTGGGCCGTTTGACCAGGCTACGCGCCAGCGCCACGCGCTGTTGCTGGCCGCCGGATAACTGATACGGCTTGCGCTTGGCGTACTTGCTCATCTGCACCAGCTCAAGCACATCCGCCACGCGTTCATCGATCTCACGCGGACCGATTTTCTCTTGCTTGAGGCCAAATGCCACATTGGCCGCCACGCTCATATGCGGAAACAAGGCATACGACTGGAACATCATGTTCACCGGGCGCTTGTACGGCGGCAGCGCGGCCATGTCTTCGCCATCAATGATGATGCGGCCCGACGTGACTTCTTCAAAGCCAGCCAGCATGCGTAGCAAGGTGGATTTGCCACAGCCCGAACTGCCCAGCAGCGCAAACAGTTCGTTGCGCGCCACGCTCAGATTGACACCGGCGACCGCGGTGGCCTCGCCGAACTTTTTTAACCACATCCACCACACGCACAAACGCGTCGGCGTCCGATATCGTGCTGGCATGGTTCAGGGCCTGGGCTTGAGCTGCATTCATGATAGGGGGGTCAACCTTTTAACCTTGATTGCGGAAATAACGCGCGCAGACGTCCCCGGACGAGCTTCTGCAACGAAGTCGCCTGCGCGGCGGTGCTACGGTTTTGCGGGAATGACCGGTACGCAGGCGGTGATGGCCCGCGCACCGTCAAAACATCAGGCGTTTAGCGACCTGATTTGAATTGCGCCCAGAGCCGGTTTTCCAGCCGCAGGATTTCGGCCGGTTGCGGCTTCATCAGGAACAGCGTTTTGGCGACTTCAGGCGGCGGGTAAACGGCCGGATCATTGGCCACATCCGGCTTCACATACTTTTTTGCCTTCGAGGTTGGCGTTGGGATAGAACACCTCGTTGGTAATTGCGGCATGCACTTGCGGGGTTTCGATGTAGTTAATCCATTTGAGCGCGGCTTCCGGATGCGGGGCGTCTTTCGGAATCGCCATGGTGTCAAACCAGATGCCGGCGCCTGATGCGGAATGAAATACCCGATCTCGTAGGATTTACCGGCTTCTTTGGCGCGATGTTTAGCAATGGTTACGTCACCGGACCAACCAAACGCCATGCAGATATCGCCACCGGCCAGATCATTGATATAACCCGACGAATTGAACTGCCCGATATACGGACGGATTTTCTTGAGTAATTCAAAAGCTTCCTGGTAATCGGCCGGATTAACGCTATCCGGATTCTTGCCCATGTATTTAAGAACATTGGGGAAGATTTCCGAACCCTGATCCAGCATCGAAATACCGCAGGATTTAAGTTTTGCGGCGTATTCCGGTTTGAACAGCAAATCCCAGTTAGCCAGATCCACATCTTTGCCCAGGATAGCGCGCACCTTAGTGACGTTAAACCCGAGGCCATCCGTGCCATATGCCCACGGCACCAGATACTGGTTGCCGGGGTCAGCGCCGGCAATCAAGGCCATCAGGGTGGGGTCAAGATATTTAAGATTGGGGAGCTTGGATTTATCCAGCTTCTGGAAAATACCGGCCTGTATCTGTTTGCCGGCATAGCTGCTGGTTGGCACCACAATGTCGTAACCAGCGCGGCCAGTCAGCAATTTGGCCTGCAAGGTATCGTCGCTATCGTAAACGTCGTATTTGACCTTGATATTGTTTTCTTTTTTCAAAATTCGGGATGGTGTCTTTGGCGATATAGTCCGACCAGTTATAGACATTGAGCACCGAATCAGCGGCCATGGCGGGCGCCGTACAACAGAGGCCAATATGGCCAGACTGCCAGAAAGCTTGCGCATCATTTCCCTACTCCCACAGGAAGATCTATTGAATGAATTCCGGACACAAGCCGGATCGCGACATTGACTACCCAAAACAAAAAAACCGTTGTTGTGCGGATTAAATGCATATGGCGGCGCATTTAAGCCGCCCGGTCACGCCTTGCCCCACCCGCGTGCCGGGTTTGCTACCCCGTATTGCCGTCGCGTCCGGGCCTGAGCCCCGCCGCGCTTTAATAACCGAGGCCTTCTGCCGTCAGCCGGATGCAACGCGCGGCTTTTTTCGACCAGTTCATCAATTTCGCTGCGGCTGATCACCAGCGGCGGCGACAGCAACATCCGGTCGCCGGTGGCGCGCATGATCAGATTGTTGGCAAAGCAATGGTCGCGGCAGATCAGGCCGATATCGCCGCCGTTCTCAAAGCGTTTTTGCGCCTGCGCGTCCGGGCTGAACTGCATGCCTGCCACCAGGCCGTGGCCCTGGATTTCCCCGATGATGGGCGATGCCGCCAGCGCCTCGCGCAGGCTCTTCTGAAAATACGGACCGGTATCGGACTTCACCGTGTCGATCACGCCGCCGTCGCGCAGGATGGCGATATTCGCCAGTGCAACGGCCGCCGCCACCGGGTGCCCGGAATAGGTCAGCCCATGGTTGAAGTCGCCGCCCTCGATCAGCGCTTGCGCCACATGATCCTGGATGGCCACCGCGCCCATCGGCACGTAGCCACTGGTCAAGCCTTTGGCCAGCGTCATCAGATCGGGTTTAAAGCCGAAATGCTGATGCGCAAACCATTCGCCGGTGCGGCCAAAGCCACCGATCACTTCATCGGCCACCAGCAACACCTGGTATTTGCGGCAGATGCGTTCAATTTCGGGCCAGTAGGTTTCCGGCGGAAAAAAATCACCCCGCCTGCGCCTGGAACGGCTCGCCGATAAAGGCGGCGACATTCTCGGCCCCCAGCTCCAGAATTTTTTGCTTCCAGCTCGGCAGCGCGCGCCAGGCCAAACTCGGCTGGCGTCTGGTTGACCGCCTCGCCAAACCAGAATGGCTGGCCAATGTGCACGATGTTGGGCACGCGGCTGGGCATCTGTTCGTGCATATAACCCATGCCGCCGAGCGAACCTCCGGCAATGGTCGAGCCGTGATAGGCGTTGTGGCGTGATACCACATAGCGCTTGCTGGCCTGGCCTTGGGCGGCCCAGTACTGATGCACGATGCGCAGTACCGTGTCGTTGCCTTCCGAGCCACTGTTGCAATAAAAAAAAGTGATTGAAGCCTTCTGGCGTCAGCTGCGCCAACTGGTGCGATAACTCGATCACCGGCGGGTGCGTGGTCTTGAAGAAGGTGTTGTAGTACGGCAGTTGCAGCATCTGTTGTTGTGCCGCGTCGGCCAGCTCATGGCGGCCATAGCCGACATTGACGCACCACAGACCGGCCATGCCGTCGATGATCTTGTTGCCTTCGCTATCCCACAGATACACGCCTTCGGCGCGCGTAATCACGCGGCTGCCCGCGCGATTGAGCGAGCCCATATCCGAAAACGGATGCAGATGGTGGGCGGCGTCCAGTTGTTGCCATTGCTGCGTACTGCGCGTGCTGATGGTCTGGTTCAACATGATGATTTTTCCTTGTGTCGGGCAGAGTCGTTGGAAGTGAGCGCTTAGACGTACAGCAACAAATGGCGCCGCTCCCACGAACTGATCACTCGGAAAAAAAACGCTTCATACTCCGTCTCTTTGACGCTGGTGTAGGCATCAACAAACGTCTGGCCCAGCACACTGGCGATATCCTCCGACCCACGCATCAAGGCAATGGCGCTTTCCAGATTGCGCGGCAATTCATACGGCATGTTGTAGGCATCGGTACTGATCGGCTCGGTCGGTTCCAACTGCTGCACCATGCCGAGGTAGCCCGCCGCCAGCGTGGCAGCGATGGCCAGGTAAGGATTGGAATCGACGCCTGCAATGCGGTTTTCTACGCGACGATTGGCCGGGCCCGACATCGGCACGCGCAGGCCGACGGTACGGTTGTCGTAACCCCACTGGATATTGATCGGCGCAGCGGTAAAGCGGCTCAGCCGGCGGTAGCTGTTTACAAACGGCGCAAAGATCGGCATCAGCGCCGGTACATAGGCTTGCAGACCGGCGATGTAGTGATAGAACAGCTTCGATTCTTTGCCATCGGCGTCGCTGAAGATGTTTTCGCCGGTTTCGGCATCCACAATGCTCTGATGGATATGCATGGCCGAACCGGGCTCGTTTTCCATCGGCTTGGCCATAAACGTGGCGTACATATTGTGGCGCAGCGCCACTTCACGCACGGTGCGCTTGAACAGGAACACGCGGTCGGCCAGATCGAGTGGATCGCCATGCAGAAAGTTGATCTCCATCTGCGCCGCGCCCACTTCGTGGATCAGCGTATCGACTTCCAGATTCTGTGCTTCGCAATAATCGTAGATGTCTTCAAACAGCGGATCGAACTCGTTGACCGCTTCAATCGAATAAGCCTGGTGGCCCACTTCCGCGCGGCCCGAGCGGCCTACCGGCGGTTGCAGCGGGATATCCGGATTCTTGTTGACGTCGACCAGATAGAACTCCAGCTCTGGCGCTACCACCGGTTTCCAGCCGCGTTCCTTGTACAAGGCCAGAATGCGGCGCAGCACGTGGCGCGGTGCAAATTCAACCGGCGAGCGTCGAAATGCACGCAGTCATGGATGACCTGGCAGGTCGGGTCCACGGCCCACGGCACCAGGCGGATGGCTTCCTCGTCGGGCACGCAGATCATGTCGGGGTCGGTGACGCCGGAGACCGATTCGTCTTCCGGATAATCGCCGTTGACGGTCTGGAACAGCACGGCGGCCGGCAGGCGCATGTTTTCGCCGGCCTCAAACTTGGCACGCGGAATAATCTTGCCGCGGGCGATACCGGTCATGTCCGGCACCACACATTCCACTTCAGTAATACGATGTTCGCGCAAAAAAAATCGGTGATCTTGTCCATCTGGATGGTTCCTGGTTTCAGGGCCCATATCGGTGGTTACAGTCCATCTGACACAACAGAATGCTTAAACCACGGATATCGAACTCTTTGATTACGACCCATGCCGTAATCCGCCTCATGTACTGCTGATCAAGCTGCCACTGGTTGCGACAGTCGTGCTGCCCTCCTCGCTACACAGGCCTCGCCAAACGCGCCAAACAGCGCCAGCGAAACCGGGTTATCGGCATAACGCCATTCGGGATGCCATTGCACGGCAAAGGCAAAACTGGATGCTTCGGGCACGCTGAAGGCTTCGACCAGGCCATCCGGCGCAATCGCCTCGGCCCGGGCACGCGGCGCCAGCGTCTGCACGCCCTGGCTATGCAAGGAATTGACCGTGATTTCGCTAGCACCCTGCAACCACGCCGCCAACTTGCCGCCGGCCACCACGCTAACCGGGTGCGCCGGGCCGTATTGGGTATCGAGCGGGTCTTCGTCCCGCTCTTTGTGCATCATCATTCCGGCGACTTCGTGCACGCGCTGATGCAACGATCCACCCAGTGCCACATTCATTTCCTGGAAACCGCGACAGATGCCCAGCACCGGCACGCCCGCGGCAATGGCAGCTTGATCATCGGCAAGCTATTGGCATCGCGATCCGGATCATGCAGCGTGCCGGGCGCACTGGCCGGGCCAGCGTAGTGATGCGGTTCAACGTTGGAATAACTACCGGTAAACAACAGGCCATCCACCAGCGCCAGCGTTTGCGCAAAATCCTGTTGCGGGGACAACACCGGCAGCACGATGGCGAAGGCGTGGGCGCCACCGACGACGGCGGCGATATATTTGTGACCCGCCGCGTGGAAGCCATGCGCGCCGATCTGCTTGAGGTCGGCGATCACGCCTACGACGGGTGCATTACTGGAAGATGGAACTTGCGCTTGCATCATGGGGCACACCGGTTGTTGTTCAGCCGCCCGGCGCGCCTGTTGATGAACAGCCCATCAATCAGTTACGCGCTGGAGCGCTTTGCGTCCTGCGAGCGACGCCGTTGAACCCATTGTGCCTGGGCCGCCTGTGGCCCTTGGAGAGCGAAACCGGTCAGCCAGGAGATAATTCCGGCCAACTTGTGCTGGCCGAAATAATCCGCTGCGGTGCCGGGGTAGCGCGGTAGTCGCTGGGGCAGCGACCGGTCCAGCGGCGGAAAGCATGGCGGAAGCTCGCCGTCTCACTATAGCCAAGCCGTTCGGCGATTTCCGCCACCGGCAGGCTGCTGCCAGACAGATATTCCAGCGCCTTGTCACGCAACACCTGGTCGAGCAAATGCTGGAACTTGACGCCTTTTTTTTCGTCGAGCCGCCGGCGCAAGGTGCGCTCCGACATATACAACTCGGCCGCCACGTTATTGAGCTGGTTGTAGACCAGCGGATCGGAATACATCAGCCGCAGCGCGCGCGAAATCACATCCAGCGTATTGCTGTTCTGCCAGCTGCGTTGCAGTTGCTGGCATTGCTGCCGCATCACGTTGTAGCTGAACGGATCGGCCAGCGGCAGCGCCATATTCAATAGCTCAGCCGGAAAATGCACCGCGCTTTGCGTGCGGCCAAAATAAGCCGGGCCACCAAAGGTCTGCCGATACGCCGCCGCGTGCTCCGGCTTGGCGTGGCGCAAAGTCACACAGTCGGGCGCAATCTTGTCGGCCATCACATCACAGACCACGGCCCACAAGGCGGCCAGACACATATCGGTATTGAGAATTTCCAGATCGGCGCGGTACTGATAGTTACTGACCGCCAGCGTGGCGCCGTAACCCTCCACGCTGAGCGAAATATCAAAATACGCCCCGAACAGCAGCGGAAAGTCGAACAGGCATTCCAGCGCATCGGCCAGCGTGGGGCTGACCAACATGGCGTAGCCGAGCAAGCCAAAGCTGGAGACGCGCAAGGCATTGCCTATCTGCAAACCCAGCGTAGCGTCGCCCGTCAGATCGAGCGCGTTGCCGGCGACGATCAATTCCTGGGCCTGCGTCACCATCATGGTGGTGTCTTGCAGATCGGAGACCGCAATGCCGCTGCCGGCCAGTACGGCTTCCGGGGGGATGTCGCGCCGCCCGGTCAGGCGCGCGATGGTCGAAATGGTTTGTAAGGTCGACGGCACCAATGCCGCCTGTTTTTGCACACATGAGCCCGCGTTTTTCATGCTCCAGGTCCCTTTTTTTTGGCGTGTCGAAGTGCGGCGCCAGTGAGAGGGACTCCCGGCAGGCCTGACACTTCTTCCCCTTGCCGCGCATGCGCTGGCGTCGGGACGCTTCCATCCAGTCTGTTGTGCGTTGAGCTGTGCTTTTTTTTGTGTTTGTGTATTTTTTTCCGTGGCAGCCCAAGTTCTAACCCCTGCGTTGGGGTTCCGGCAATGACGCCGGTGCAGGCTGTCGCCTTGGCGCCACGTTACGGTTTGATGATGGCAAGAAGCATGCCAGCGGGCGCGGCCACAGACAGTGTTGTATTTTTTGTCAGAAACGCGCCAGTTTGGTGCAACGCGGCACGCGGCGGTGCGCATAGGGTGGGACTCGGCGTCCCCGTCAGGACCCACCACTCGAAGTGGCATGCCAAGATCGCGCACGTGACGACAGGCTTTGAACAGGCGTTCTTGGCGAGGGGCTGCACCGCTCCATCGCATGCGTTGAAAACATGGTTTGTCAGGATTGCGTCCGTGACACCTGGCTTTGAATGGTGGGTACAGACGGGGACGCCGAGTCCCACCCTATGCAGTGGTCACCGCCTGCGCCAGGTAGGCGTGGATTTGCGCGACAACGCCTGCGCCCTCGCCCACGGCGGCTGCCACGCGCTTGGTCGACCCCGAGCGCACGTCGCCAATGGCAAACACGCCACGCACCGACGTTTGCAAAGCGTAGTCCGGGCCGCTGGCCTGGGTAGCCACTGCGGCACCGGTCGGCACAAAGCCTTTGCTATCGATCTCTACTTCGCAATCGCGCAGCCAGTCGGTATTGGGGTCGGCGCCGATAAACAGGAACAGATGGCGCACCGGCAGCGTGGCCAGATCCAGTTCACCGTGGTCACCATGCGTTTGATAAGCCACCCCGGTCAGGCCGTGTTCATCACCAATCAGCGCACAGATATCTGCGCGCACATGCAGCGTGATATTGGGTTGCGATTCGATGCGCTCGATCAGATAGCGCGACATGCTGGCGGAGAAATCAGCGGCCCGAATAAAAATGTGCACATGCCTGGCATGCGTGGCCAGGAACACCGCCGCCTGCCCGGCCGAATTGCCGCCGCCCACCAGCATCACGTCTTCATCACGGCAGAGTTTGCCTTCGACCGGCGACGCCCAGTAATACACGCCGCGACCTTCAAAGCGTTCCAGATGCTCAATGCGCGGACGCCGATAGACCGCGCCACTGGCCACCACCACCGTGCGCGTGGCAATGCGGCGGCCGTCGCGTAATTCAAGTTGCAGCGGCGTTTTCTGGCAATGCAGCGCTTTGACTTCCAGCGGGATGGCCAGATGCGCGCCAAACTTTTGCGCCTGCACAAACGCGCGCCCGGCCAGCGCCTGGCCCGAGATACCGGTGGGAAAACCCAGATAATTTTCGATGCGCGAACTGGCACCGGCCTGGCCGCCGGGCGCACGGCATTCAAATACCGCCACCGACAAACCTTCCGAGGCCGCGTACACCGCCGCCGCCAGACCCGCCGGGCCCGCGCCGACCACGGCCACATCGTAAACATGGGCCGGATCAAACTCCGGCAGCAAACCCAGGTGGGTTGCCAGCTCGCCTTCATCGGGCGCGCGCAGCACCGTGCCATCCGGCAGATCACCAAAGGGTATTCGCTGGCCTTGGGCGTAATACGTTCCAGCAGCAATTTGATATCGGCATCTTCGTCCGCTTGCATCACGGCGTGCGGATAGGCATTGCGGCGCAGAAAACTCTGCAGATTATGCAGCCGGCCGCTGGCCTCGCCGCCCACCAGCACCAGGCCGCGCCCTTTTTTTTCGATCAAGCCAACCCGGCGCAAAATCATTGCGCGCATAATGCGCTCGCCCAGATCGCTTCAGCCACCAGCAAGGCGCGCAGCCGCTCGGGCGACACCAGCCACACCTCAACGTGGCTGAGTGCAATGCCTTCCACCAGCGCGGGCTTGCCCGAGAGCTGGCCGACTTCCGCCATAAATTGCCCGGCGCCCTGCTCCACCACCACGCTGACATGACCCAGACCATCCCGCGTGACGATCTGTACATTGCCTTGCAGAATCACAAACAGCCCCGGACCGGGCAGCCCCTGGTGGTACAACACATCGCCGCTGGCATAGCTGCGCCGCTCGCCAAAGCGCTCAATGCGACTGATGTCGTGCGCGCTCAGCACCGGAAACATCTGGTGCTTGCGCGACTCCAGCGGCGAGTACGGCGCTTCGG
>BBFD01000058.1 GCA_001313065.1 Silvimonas sp. JCM 19000 | reverse complement strand
GGTGCAGGACGCAGCGCGCGCTTATGTGCACGCGCGCATCTGGTCCGCCCCGCTGGCGCTGGCTAACTATGTGGTGCTGGGTTATCTGATCGGCGTGCAGCAGGTGCGGTTGGCGCTGGCGCTGCAGTTATTGATCAATCTGCCAATGTGGCGGCGGTATTTGCCTTGGTGCGTGGCAGCGGTCTGGGCGTAGCGGGCATCGGCGCCGCGACCGCCATTGCCGATGCGCTGGGCTGTGTGAGTGGACTCATGCTGTTGTGGCAGCAACGCCCGCGCGGCATTGCCCCCGCCTTGCGCGCAGCGCTGTGGCGCGATGGAGCGGCGTGGCGCAGATTGGCGGCGTTAAACCGCGATCTGTTTTTGCGCACGATGCTGCTGCTGGGCGCATTTGGCTGGTTTGCGCACGCGGGCGCCAAAGCGGGCGAGATTACGCTGGCGGCGAATGCTTTGCTGCTTAATTTCCAGACGTTTATGGCATATGGCTGGACGGCCTGGCGCATGCGGTGGAAGCGCTGACCGGCGAGGCCATCGGCGCACGGGACCGCTCGCGTCTGGTGGCGGCTATCCGCTTGAGCGTGCTGTGGGCTTTGGTGTTGGCGCTGATCTTCAGCGCGCTGTACGCCCTGGCCGGGGCGGGCATCATCAATCTGCTGACCGACCAGACTGCGGTGCGCGCGATGACGCTGCGTTATCTGCCTTGGGCCGTGCTCACGCCGGTGATTTCGGTGTGGGGATTCATGCTGGATGGCGTGTTTATCGGCGCGACGCGCACGCATACGCTGATGCGCTGCATGGCGCTTTGCGTGGCCGCGCTGGCGCTGGGCATGCTGACCTTGCCGCCGCTGTGGGGCAACCATGGGGTATGGCTGGCGCTGATGCTGTTTATGGCGCTGCGCGGCGTAACGCTGGCCACGCAACTACCCCGCTTATTGAGAACGCTGCAGCAATAGGGTGGGTCCAGACCCACCATCCAAAGCCGATTGCGCAGAACCGCGATACTTGGGAATCCTCCCGCTAGACCAGCTAGACCAGCTAGACCAGCTAGACCAGCTAGACCAGCTAGACCAGCTAGACCAGCTAGACCAGCTAGACCAGCTAGACCAGCTAGACCAGCTAGACCAGCGGGGCCCGCCAAACCTGCGGGTGAAACCTACCCATTTCGCGTTCTTCTTGATGGCTCTGGATGGTGGGGCGAGACCCACCCTATGCGGTAATCCGTCGCATTGCCGCCTGCTGAAAGCGCTGCGGCGATAGGGTGGGTCTAGACCCACCATCCAAAGCCAATTGCGCAGAACCACGATACTTGGAAATCCTCCCGCTAGACCAGCTAGACCAGCTAGACCAGCTAGACCAGCGGGGCCCGCCAAACCTGCGGGTGAGACCTACCCATTTCGCGTTCTTCTTGATGGCTCTGGATGGTGGGTCGAGACCCACCCGATGCGGTAATCCGTCGCATTGCCGCCTGCTGAAATCGCTGCGGCGATAGGGTGGGTCAAGACCCACCATCCAAAGCCAATTGCGAGGATCCGAGATACTTGGGAATCCTCCCGCTAGACCCACCCCATGCCGTTATTCGGTGGCTTTGCGGGTGCCGGACAGACACACCCAGCCTTCTTCCGCAGCGGGCGGCAAGAAGTTGAACCACACGCCGTAGATCGCCATCACTTCATCCGCCTGTTCTTCCAGAATGCCCGACAGCGCGATATGCCCGCCAGCATGCACACGGCCGGCCAGCAACGGTGCGAGGGTCTTCAGCGGATTGGTCAGGATATTGGCGATCACCACATCGTACTCACGATGCGGTGCGGCATCGGGCAGATAGAAATCAACCTGCACGCCGTTTTGTTCGGCGTTCTGGCGCGAGGCGATCATCGCTTGCGCGTCGATATCCACGCCATCGGTGGCACCGGCGCCCAGCTTGCGCGCGGCAATCGCAGGATGCCCGAGCCACAACCATAATCCAGCACGGTTTCGCCGCCGACGATATTGCGATCCAGCCATTTCAGGCACAAACGTGTGGTGGGATGGCTGCCGGTGCCAAAGGCCAGACCGGGGTCGAGCGCGATATTGATGGCGTTGCCGGACGGCGCTTCGTGCCACGTCGGCGTAATCCACAGCCGATCAGAAATACGGATCGGCTCGAATTGTGATTGGGTCAGGCGCACCCAATCCTGATCTTCCACCATGGACACGCTGAATTTCGGCTGGGCCAGCCCGATGGCGTTGGCGGCTGCGGCGACGATAAATTCAGGCGCCATACCTTCATCAAACAGGGCCACTACCACGCTGTGGTCCCACATCTGATCCACCGGTTCGCCGGGTTCGCCAAAGATCGGCTTCTCGTCGGCGGTGCCGGCAGCGGCGTCTTCGATCGAGACAGCAAGCGCGCTCAGATCGAACAAGGCGTCAGACAATGCTTCGGCACGGTTGGAATCAGTTTCAATACGAAGTTCTTGCCAAGCATGTGCGACCTCAGAGCCAAATGACCATTCTCGCATCGCAGCATTGCTTAAGAAAAGCATGGCGTTAGATGCAGTTGCGGATGCCGCAGCAAATGGAGAGTAGAAAAAAACAAAACGGGGCCACAGGGCCCCGTTGCGAGTCACCACCAGCGCGCTTAAGCGTTCTGGGCGGTTTGCGCCTCAACCAGCGCGCGGATTTCCGGCATCTTGTGCTCCAGATAATGGATGCTGGTGCCGCCTTTGATAAATTCGGCGTCGAGCAACAATTGCTGGTGCAGCGGAATGTTGGTGTGGATGCCTTGCACCACCGTTTCTGACAGCGCAATGCGCATGCGGGCCATGGCCTGCTCGCGCGTGTCGCCATAAGTAATGATCTTGCCGATCATCGAGTCATAGTTGGGCGGCACAAAATAGCCTTGGTACACGTGCGAATCCACGCGTACGCCAGGGCCACCGGGCGCATGGTAGCTGGTAATGCGGCCCGGGCTCGGTACAAACTTGAGCGGGTCTTCGGCGTTGATCCGGCATTCCATGGCGTGGCCTTTGAGCTTGACGTCCTTCTGCGTGTAACGCAGTTGTTCGCCCGCAGCCACCCGGATCTGTTCCTGCACGATGTCGATGCCGGTGATCAATTCGGTGACCGGATGTTCCACCTGCACGCGCGTGTTCATTTCAATGAAATAGAACTCGCCATTTTCAAACAGGAACTCGAAAGTGCCCGCACCGCGATAACCAATCTTGCGACACGCTTCGGCGCAGGCTTCACCCACGCGTTTGCGTTGCGCATCGGTAATGCCGGGCGCCGGTGCTTCTTCGATCACTTTCTGGTGACGACGCTGCATGGAGCAATCGCGCTCGCCCAGATAGATGGCGTGACCATGTTGGTCGGCCAGTACCTGGATTTCGATGTGCCGCGGGTTTTGCAGGAATTTCTCCATGTAAACCACGGGGTTACCGAACGCGGATTGCGCTTCGCTCTTGGTCATCTCAACCGAGCGCAGCAATTCTTCTTCAGCATGCACCACGCGCATACCCCGGCCACCACCACCGCCAGCGGCTTTGATGATAACGGGGTAACCCACTTCGCGGCCCAGCTTGAGCACCGAGGCGTCGTCGTCGGGCAGTGCGCCGTCCGAGCCGGGCACGCATGGCACGCCGGCGGCCTTCATGGCGTTTTTTTGGCCGAAACCTTGTCGCCCATCAGGCGTATCGATTCCGGGGTCGGGCCGATAAAGACAAAGCCCGATTCTTCCACGCGTTGGGCAAAGTCGGCGTTTTCAGACAGAAAACCGTAGCGGGGTGGATGGCTTCGGCTTCGGTTACTTCGGCCGCGGCGATCAGCGACGGAATATTCAGATAGCTGAGTGCCGACGGGTTCGGCCCGATGCAGACCGATTCATCGGCCAGCTTGACGTACTTGGCTTCGCGGTCGATCTCGGAATGCACGACCACGGTCTTGATGCCCATTTCACGGCAGGCGCGCAGCACGCGCAGCGCAATTTCGCCGCGATTGGCGATCAAAATCTTATTAAACATGGCTCAACTCCGTGAGACGTGAGGGTCTGGCGCGGGATGCCGGCGTCTGCCTTGCACCTCATGCCTCACACTCACAGAATTACCCAATGACAAACAGCGGTTCGCCAAATTCAACCGGCTGGCCGTTCTCAACCAGGATGGCTTTGATCACACCGCTGGTTTCGGCTTCGATTTCGTTGAGCAGTTTCATCGCTTCGATGATGCACAGCGTATCGCCGACATTCACTTGCTGACCGATTTCGACAAAGTTTTTGGCGCCAGGCTCGGTGCACGATAGTACGTGCCCACCATCGGCGATTTAACCACGGTGCCTTCCAGTGCGGGCGCAGCGGCCGGCAAGGTGGCAACCGGCGCCGCGATGGCGGCGGCGGGCTGTTGCATTAACTGCGGTGCGGCTGATGCGATGTACGTCGGTTGTACCGACTGGGTAACGCGTGTGATGCGTACTTTTTTTTCTTCGCCCTCGGTCACTTCGAGTTCGGCAATGCCCGACTCTTCAACGAGGTCGATCAGCTTTTTTTGAGTTTGCGCAAGTCCATTGATGGCAACCCTTCTTTGATTTAGAACGTGTTTTGGAATGAAGCGACGCCGTCTCAGGGCGTCTTGACGGGCTGGGACAAGACGAAGGCCAGAGCATATTCATAGCCCCGGGCGCCCAGACCACAGATCACGCCGACGGCGAGATCAGAAAAGAACGAGTGATGCCGGAACGCTTCCCGCGCATGCACATTGGATAAATGCACTTCAACAAACGGTTTTTTTTCACAGCAGCCAGCGCATCGCGTAGGGCGACACTGGTGTGGGTATAGGCTGCCGGATTGATGATGATGTAATCTGTGCCGTCGTCCAGCGTGGCGTGGATGCGTTCGATCAGCTCGAATTCGCGGTTGGACTGAAACGCCTCCAGGGTAGCCCCTGCGGCTTGAGCTTGTTCGCTCAGGCGGGCATTGATGCTGGCCAGTGTGTCCGCACCGTAATGTTGCGGTTCACGCACGCCCAGCAGGTTGAGGTTGGGGCCGTGCAAAACCAGTACTTTACGGCTGTGCGTCATGGTCTCCCCGGATCGAGTGTTCCCTGTCATCGGCGGGAGTTTGCCGAGGCAACCCCACCTTGTCTAGTAAATTCGGCGAAATTACCGGCATTTTCGCGCTAAAACGCTCGTTTGAAAGGGTGTTTGAATCAACACCGGCGCGGGCTGCGCGCGGGTGACGCTGGTATACTCGCGCCATTTGAAAATTGCTGGATTAGAAGCACCTTATGCAGTTATCTGACTTTGATTACCACTTGCCCGAGCATCTGATCGCGCAATTTCCGCCTGAAGTGCGCGGTGGCAGCCGCTTGTTGCATGTGGCCGGCGCCACACTCGAAGACCGCATGTTCGCCGATCTTGTGCACTATCTGCGGGCAGGCGATGTGCTGGTGTTTAACGACACGCGCGTGATCAAGCGCGTTTGTTTGGCCAGAAAGAGAGTGGCGGCCAGGTCGAGGCGCTGGTTGAGCGCGTGATCGATGCCCATCATGCACTGGCACATATCCGCGCCAGCAAATCGCCCAAGCCGGGCAGCCGTATCATCTTTAATGGTGACCACGTCGCCACCATGGTCGAACGCCAGGGCGAGTTGTTCTTGCTGCAGTTCGCAGCAGAAACGCCGGTGTTCGATATTCTTGAGCAAGCGGGCCAGTTGCCGCTGCCGCCCTATATCACGCATGTACCGGACGACGAAGATGCCAAGCGCTATCAAACCGTCTATGCCCGTGATCCCGGCGCCGTCGCCGCACCCACTGCCGGCCTGCACTTTACCGATGAGTTGCTGCAACAGGTGCGGCAGCTGGGCGTGCACACCGCGTTTTTGACCTTGCACGTTGGTGCCGGCACGTTTCAGCCGGTCCGGGTCGAGAACGTGGCCGAGCACAAAATGCATCATGAGCGTTACAGCATCGCGCCCGAAACCGTCGCTCTATTAAAACGCGTGCGCGCGGAAGGCGGCCGCATCATCGCCGTCGGTACCACTTCTTTGCGTGCGCTAGAGGCCGCCAGCCAGCAAGCATTTTTTTAGGCGAGCCGCAGGGCGATACCGATATTTTCATTACCCCCGGCTACCAGTTCAAAGTGGTCGACCGCCTGGTGACCAATTTCCATCTGCCCAAATCCACCCTGTTGATGCTGGTGGCGGCCTTTGCCGGCTTCGACACCATGCGCGCGGCCTATGCGCACGCAGTGGCGGCGGAATATCGCTTCTTTAGTTATGGCGATGCGATGTTGCTGGAAAAGCAAAGCAACTGAACACGCTAACGGCAAGTAGTCGGGCACCATCCTCCGCATTTTCACCCACATGCATCGGACTGTTTTCCGGTAGCAAGGAGCAATACAGCAATGGCAACAACCTTTAACGGCCTCGATTTTGAGCTGAAGGCCACCAGTGGCGGCGCGCGGCGCGGCCAGGTCACGCTTAACCACGGCGTGGTGCAAACGCCGGTATTCATGCCGGTGGGCACCTATGGCACGGTCAAGGCGATGACGCCGCGCGATTTGAACGAGATCGAAGCCCAGATCATCCTCGGAAACACCTTCCACCTGTGGTTGCGCCCGGGCGTCGACATCATCGGCCAGTACGGCGGCCTGCATGCCTTTATGGGCTGGGACAAACCCATCCTGACCGATAGCGGTGGCTTTCAGGTATTCAGCCTTGGCGAGTTGCGCAAGATCACCGAAGAAGGCGTCAAGTTCCAGAGCCCGGTCAATGGCGACAAGCTGTTTTTTGACGCCGGAAGAATCGATGCGCATCCAGCGCGCGCTCAATTCCGATGTCGTAATGATTTTTTGATGAATGCACGCCGTACCCGGCCACGCGCCAGGAAGCCGCGGATTCGATGCGGATGTCGGCCCGCTGGGCCCGCCGTTCGCGCGACGAGTTTGATCGGCTGGAAAACCCGAATGCGCTGTTCGGCATCGTGCAGGGCGGTATGTATGAAGACCTGCGCAATGAATCGCTGGCCGGGCTGGATGAGATCGGCTTTCATGGCATGGCCATCGGCGGTTTGTCGGTGGGCGAGCCGCGTGAAGAGTTCTATCGCGTGCTGGCGCACACCGCCCCACGGTTACCGGTACACAAACCGCGTTATTTGATGGGCGTGGGTACGCCGGAAGATCTGGTGTACGGCGTAAGCCAGGGCATCGATATGTTCGACTGCGTCATGCCGACGCGTAATGCGCGCAACGGCATGCTGTTTACCCGTTACGGCGATATCAAGATCAAGAACGCGCGCCATCGCACCGATACCCGTCCGCTCGACGAAACCTGCGATGCTACGCCTGCCGCAATTTCAGCCGCGGCTATCTGCACCATTTGTTCCGCGCTGGCGAAATCCTTGGCGCTCAGCTCAATACCATCCATAACCTGCGCTACTACCAGATCCTGATGGCCGAGATGCGTGACGCGATCGAAGCGGATGCCTTCCCGGCGTTTGTGGCGAAGTTCCACAGCGATCGGGCCCGCGGCACCGAATAAGCCGGCCGCAACGGGAACTGATTGCCCGGGGCAAACGTCTGACACGCGCCGCTCATCCGGCCCCCGGTGCACCATTCCTGATACGGGCGGCTACCCGTGATGGATTTACCTCAGGTCGCGGGCTAGAATGGGCGGCTTTCGCGTACCGCTTTATTTAATTTACAAATACGGAAGACTCACCACTATGTCGTTTTCGCTGATTCCTAGCGCGTTTGCCGCTGACGCAGCCGCCGCACCTGCTGGCCCTCTGGGCAGCCTGATGTCGTTCCTGCCGATGATCGTGATCTTCGTGCTGTTCTATTTTCTGTTGATCCGTCCGCAGCAAAAAACGCGCTAAAGAAACCCAGGCCATGCTGCAAGCACTGCAGAAGGGCGAAGAAGTGGTGACCACCGGCGGCCTCGTGGGCCGTATCACCAAAACGACCGACCAGTTTCTGACCATCGAACTGGCTGACGGTGTTGAAGTGCTGGTCCAGCGCGGTGCAATCACGCAGCGCCTGGAAAAAAGGCACCATCAAAAACAACAAATAAGTAACCCCGATGAGCGGCAGCAAGACTGCCGCTTGTCTTACCGGCTCTGAACATGAACCGTTATCCGTTGTGGAAATACTTTCTGATCGTGGTCTCCCTCGTGGTGGCCGTGCTCTACACGCTGCCCAACCTGTTTGGCGAAAGCCCGGCGGTGCAGATCTCGACCGCGCGCTCGTCCGCCAAGGTGGATGATGCGTTGCAAGCGCGTGCGCTGGCCGCGATCAAACAGGCTGGCCTGACCCCCGAAGCCACGATTGCTGATGCCAATTCGGTCAAATACCGCTTCAAGGACACCGACGCGCAACTCAAAGCCAAAGACGCCGTGCAAGCTGCGGTGGGCGATGACTATTCGGTGGCGCTGAACCTGTTGCCGCAGACGCCGCAATGGCTGATCTCGCTGCACGCCAAGCCGATGTCGCTGGGCCTGGATTTGCGCGGCGGCGTGCATTTCTTGTTGGAAGTCGACATGAATGCGGCGCTGGGCAAGCAACTGGACAAGACCGCTGGCGATATCAAGCGCGAACTGCGCGATCGCAAGATCCGCTACGGCAAAATCAGCCGGGTGCGTGATTCGGTGGTGGTGCAATTGCGTGATGCGCAAACGGTCGATGACGCCGCCAACGCGCTGCGTACGGCGCTGCCGGCCCTGGCCCTGGAACAATCGAAAGCGGCCGACAACTACACGGTAACGGTGACTTTTACCCCGCAAGGTCTGCAACAACTGAAGTCCGATGCGGTTAAACAGAACATTACTACGCTGCACAACCGGGTGAATGAACTCGGCGTGAGCGAGCCGGTGATCCAGCAGCAAGGCGAAGGCCGCATCGTGGTCGAACTGCCGGGCGTGCAGGACACGGCCAAGGCCAAAGATATTCTGGGCCGTACCGCGACGCTGGAAGTGCGCATGGTGGATAGCGACCCGAGTCATATCGACGCTGCGCTCAAAGGCAATCCGCCCGAAGGCACCGAGCTGTTGCCGGAACAAGGCAGCCGTGGCAATGGCGTGATCCTGGTCAAAAAAAGACGTGGAACTGACGGGCGATAACATCAACGATGCGCAAGCAGGCTTTGATGACCACAGCCAACCCGCTGTGCATTTGAATCTGGATTCGGCCGGCTCTTCAATCTTTGGCACGCTGACCCGTGAAAACGTCGGCAAGCGCATGGCCATGATCCTGGTGGAGAAGGGTAAGGGCGAAGTCGTTACCGCGCCGACCATCAACAGCGAGATTACTGGCGGCCGTGTGCAGATTTCTGGCGCGATGACTTCGCAAGAAGCCAATGACACCGCGCTGCTGTTGCGCGCTGGTTCGCTGGCTGCGCCGATGAATATTGTGGAAGAACGCACCATCGGCCGAGCCTGGGTAAAGACAATATCGAAAAAAGGCTTCCACTCCACGCTGTATGGTTTCCTCGCCGTCGCCGTATTCATGATGATTTACTACCGCGTGTTCGGCGTGGTGTCTGCCATCTCGCTGGCGTGCAACCTGTTGTTCTTGCTGGCCTTGCTGTCGATGCTGGGCGTAAGCCTGACGCTGCCGGGCATCGCGGCAATCGCGCTGACGCTGGGTATGGCCATCGACTCCAACGTGCTGATCAACGAGCGGGTGCGTGAAGAAATGCGCAATGGCATGACGCCGCATATGTCCATCCAGAACGCTACGCCCATGCGTTTGCCACCATTCTGGATTCGAACGTCACCACCCTGATTGCCGGTCTGGCCCTGCTGATCTTTGGCTCAGGTGCCGTGCGCGGTTTTGCTGGGTGCATTGCATCGGCATCGTGACCTCCATGTACAGCGCCGTATTTGTTTCGCGCGGCCTGATCAATCTGATTTACGGCTATCGCCGCCGTTTGTCCTCGCTGGCCGTGTAAGCGAGGGGAGCTGAAAATGATCGAGTTCTTTCATGTAAAACGCGATATCCCGTTTATGAGCTATGGCAAGCTCACCACGGCGATTTCGCTGGTCACCTTTCTGGTGGCGGTGTTCTTCCTGGGTTACAAGGGTCTGAACTTCGGTGTGGAATTCACCGGTGGTACGGTGATGGAGCTGCAATACGGCCAAAGCGCGGATCTGAACCAGATTCGTGATTCGGTCAGCGCCATGAAATACGGCGACCCGCAAGTACAAGCGCTGGGCACCACGCGGGACGTGATGGTGCGTCTGCCTGCCACCCGGCTGCACACCGCGGCGCAGATTTCCGATGCCGTACTGGCCACGCTGAAGAAAGATCGCCCCGATGTGCAAATGCGCCGCGTCGAGTTTATCGGCCCGTCGGTGGGCGATGAACTGGTGTCGCACGGGATTACCGCGTTGGTGCTGGTTTGCGTGGGTATTGTTGCCTATCTGGCAGTGCGCTTTGAATGGCGCTTTGCGGTATCGGCCATCCTCGCCAACATGCATGACGTGGTCATCATCCTGGGCTTCTTTGCGTTCTTTCAATGGGAGTTCACGCTGACGGTGCTGGCTGCGGTGCTGGCTGTGCTGGGCTACTCCGTCAACGAATCGGTGGTGGTGTTTGACCGGATTCGCGAGAACTTCCGCAAGCCGCAAATGCGCGGTCGTGAAGTGCCCGCCATCATCGACAACGCCATTACCGCCACCATGAGCCGGACCATCATTACCCACGGTTCGACCGAAGTGATGGTGCTTTCCATGCTTATTTTTTGGTGGTCCTGCATTACATGGGTTTGCCACGGCGCTTACAATTGGTATTCTGTTCGGTATCTATTCGTCAGTGCTCGTTGCGTCGCCGCTTCTACTGATGTTTGGGGTAACGCGCGAAAACATGATCAAACCGGTCAAAGTGAAACAAGAAGCCGTGGTCTGATTTTTGCTCTGCATTATTTGCTCCCGCCAGGTCTGCACTAAGGATCGTGGGGCAAATAGATGTTACCGACGCCGGCGGCCATCGCCGGCGTTTTTTTACGTCATTACGGAGTCAAATCATGGAATTCAGTCCCATCGACATCTTTCTGCACCTCGACGTTTACCTGGCCCAACTGGTGCAGCAATACGGTACCGGTGTTTACGCTTTGTTGTTTGGCGTCATCTTCTGCGAAACCGGTCTGGTGGTTCTACCGTTCTTGCCGGGCGACTCGCTGCTGTTTGTGGGCGGTGCCGTGGCCGCACTGGGCGGCATGGACCCGTTTGTGCTGGCCACCACGCTGATGGCCGCGGCTATTCTTGGCGACAGTACCAACTACCTGATCGGCCGCCTGCTGGGTGAAAAAAAACTGTTCAGCAACCCCAACTCAAAAAATCTTCCGCCGCGATTATCTGAACCGCACCCATGAATTTTATGAACGCCATGGCGGCAAGACCGTTACGCTGGCGCGCTTTGTGCCCATCGTGCGGACGTTCGCACCGTTTGTGGCGGGCGTGGGCCATATGAACTATCTGCGTTTCCTGGCCTTTAGCGTGGCGGGCACCGTGGCATGGGTGGGTGGACTGGTGGCGCTGGGTTATTTCTTTGGCAACATCACGTTTATCAAACAGAATCTGTCCATCATGATCATCAGCATCGTGGCACTCTCGTTCGTGCCGATGATGCTGCAAGTAGCACGTCATAAATTAGGTAAGGCATGACCGAAGCGTTTTACACCGACAAGACTGCAGTCCGTGCTGCATTCGATAAAGCCGCCACCACTTACGATGCGGCGGCTTTTCTGCAGCGCGAAATCGCCCAGCGCATGGGCGAACGTTTGCAATACATCCGGGTGCAACCCGAGCGCGTGCTCGATGCAGGCTGTGGCACCGGCTACGCCAGCGCCATGCTGCGTGAGCGTTATCCGCAAAGCCGACTGCTTGAACTGGACCTGGCGCCCGGCATGTTGCGCGTGGCGCGTGACCAGCGCAGTGGCCTGAAAGCGCTGTTTGACCGGCGCAAGCCGCTGCAGCTGTGTGGCGATATCGAAGCACTGCCACTGGCCACGGCATCGGTGGACCTGATCTGGTCCAATCTGGCGCTGCAGTGGTGCAACACCCCTGACGCGGCATTCAAGGAATTCCTGCGTGTACTCAAGCCAGGCGGCTTGCTGATGTTTTCCACGCTGGGCCCGGATACGCTCAAAGAGTTGCGTGCCGCCTTTGCCGATGTCGACGGCGCCACCCACGTCAATCACTTTATCGATATGCACGATCTGGGCGATGCGCTGGTCAACAGCGGCTTTGCCACGCCGGTCATGGATATGGAATACATCACCTTGACCTATCCTGAACTCAAGCCGCTGTTGGCTGATCTCAAGGGGATTGGTGCGCAGAACGCGACGCTGGGCCGCCGCAGTGGCCTGATGGGCAAGTCGACATGGCAACGCATGGTGGCGTCGTACGAACGCTTCCGCCGCGATGGCGAGCTGCCAGCCACCTATGAGGTGGTCTATGGTCATGCATGGAAGCCCGAAATTGCGCCGCCGCAAAAACGCGCTGATGGCAGCCAGGTGATTGAATTCCGTCCGCGAGGCCAGGCGTGAGCGCCGCGCGCGGCTGGTTTATTACCGGCACCGATACCGAAGTAGGCAAAACCGTGGCGACGGCGCAATTGCTGCGCGCCTTTGTGGCCAATGGCTATGCCACGGCGGCGATGAAGCCGGTGGCGTCCGGTTGCGAAGTGCGGCTAGACGCTCAGGGGAATGAATACTGGTGGAACGCGGACGTCGCGGCCCATGCCGAGGCCAGTAATTTGAACTTGCCCGCGACGCTGACCAATCCGTACCGCTTTTTTGCCGCCCATCTCGCCACATCTCGCGGCACGCGATGCCGGGATCGAGGTCTCGTTGTCGCATTTGCTCGATTGTGCGCAGCAGATCGCGGCGCAGTCGGACGTGATGTTGGTGGAAGGCGCAGGCGGTTGGTTGGCGCCTCTTAACGAAACGGCCAGCATGGCGGATCTGGCCAGCGCCTTGGGTTTTCCGGTGATTCTGGTGGTCGGGATGCGCCTGGGTTGTATCAACCATGCTTTGCTGACGGTGCAAGCGATTGCGGCGCAAGGGGTGCCGCTGGCGGGATGGATTGCCAACCAGGTGGATCCGGCCATGTCACGTTACCCGGAGAATCTGGCTACCTTGCAACAACGCATCGCCGCACCCTTACTGGGTGAAATACGCCACAGTCCGCAGGCATTGACGCAGCGGCTGTCGGACGAAACCGTGCGCTCGCTAGTCTGAATGCTTGCGTAAGAATTTTAGGCGGCGCACACTGTCGCCCATCTTGCCAGGATACACATGAATACCTGCTTTAGACCTTTGCGCACGGCCTTGCGGCCCTTGCTGCTGCTGGCCTTGCTGCTGCTGACGGCATGCAGCAAACCGGTGTTCCAGGGCACGGATCTGACCGGGGCCAGTTTTGGCGGCGACTTTGTGCTGCAAGACCATCGCGCCAAAGCGCATCGGTTGGCTGACGACAGAGGCAAAGTAGTGGCGCTGTTTTTTTGGCTATACGCATTGTCCGGATGTCTGCCCCACCACCATGGCAGAATATGCGGCTGTCATGAAAAAACTCGGCGACCAGGCCAAAGACGTCCAGGTGTTGTTTGTGACCCTGGACCCGGCACGCGATACTCCGGCGCTGTTGGCGCAATATGTGCCCGCCTTCAATCCGGCCTTTATCGGCTTGACCGGCAGCGATGCGCAGATTGCCGAGGTCGCAAAGCAGTACAAGGTGGTCTATCAGAAACAGGGTGAGGGGCCAGGCTATACGCTGGACCACAGTGCCGGCAGCTATCTGCTGGACAAACAAGGACATCTGCGCGTGCTGGAAAACTACGGCGCGCCTGTGGCTACATTGGTCGCCGACCTGAAGCTATTGATCGAGGAATGAGCTTGCATGAGCGAGCCGCTAGAACACCCCCAAACGCCGGTTGCTGAAGGCGAAGATATCGGCCCCTACCAGCTGACCAATCCGCTGGAGATTGGCGCTGTATTGCGCCAACTGGTGCTGCGCGGCGATAACGTCACGATTTATTTTGCGCACGGCCGCCAACTGATGCTCTCGCGCCTGCTGGCGGTGGATGTCCCAAGCGCGAGCTCGTGCTCGACGTGGGTGGTCACGAAGAAACCAACAAAGCGCTCCTCAACTCCGATCGCAATATCATTGTGGGCACGCCCGACGGCGTAAAAATCCAGTTTGTGCTGAGCAAGATTCGCCCGACCCGATTTGATGGCTCCCCGGCGTTTGCCGCGGCGTTTCCGACGGATTTGATCAAGCTGCAGCGACGCGAGTTTTTCCGGATCGAGACGCCGCTGACCCGACCCTATATTTGCGAAGTCACCTTGCCAGAGGGCAAGCGGGTAGGGCTTGAACTGCATGATCTGTCTTTGGGCGGCATCGGTGCCTGGCTTTGCCGCAAGTGGCGCTGCCGCTGGTGCCCGGGATGGTGCTGGAGCGGGCGCAACTGGAACTGGGCCCGAATGGCATGCTGCAAGTTGATCTGGAAATGCGCTCCAAACGGGTGACGGTGCGAGGCTCGGGCCAGGAGATTTATCTGGTCGGCTTCAAGTTTGTGAATACCAGCCGGGCGGGCGAGGCCACCTTGCAACGCTTGATGGCGCAACTGGAGCGTGAGCGCAAAGCGCTGACGGGCTGATCAGCTTTTAGGGATTGTGTTGCTGCATTTAAAAAAGCCGGGCGGCATGCCATCGTTGGTATGCCCGCCCGGTCTTTTTTTTATCGCGTGCCTGGCGGCCGGCCTGAGTTAAAACTCCAGCACCACGCGGCCGAGCAATTTGCCTGCTTCCATGTCCTGGAAGATCTGGTTGATGTCTTCCAGTCTGGCCTTGCTGTAGTGCGTCTTGATCTTGCCGGCTGCGGCAAATTCGAGCGCTTCACGCAGGTCTTCGCGCGTTCCGACGATCGAACCGCGCACGGTAATGCGTTTCAGCACGACATCGAAGATCGGCGTTTCAAACGTGCCCGGGGGCAAGCCGACCAGGGCAATCGTTCCGCCACGACGCAGCAGATCGATGCCTTGCTTGAAGGCAGCCGGCGATACCGCCGTGACCAACGCACCATGCACGCCGCCACCGGTTTGCGCCTGAACCTGCGCCACCATATCGGCGGATTTGTAATTGAAGGCCAGTTCGGCGCCCAGGTCGCGTGCGAGTTGTAGTTTTTTCTTCATCGCCATCAATCGCCACGACGCGCAAACCCATTGCTCTGGCGTACTGCACTGCCACGTGGCCCAGACCGCCGATACCGGAAATGGCCACCCAGTCACCAGGTTTGGTATCGGTTTCTTTCAGGCCTTTATAAGTGGTAACACCGGCGCACAGGATAGGCGCTACAGCCAGCGGATCGAGGCCAGCGGGGATATGCGCCACATAATCGGCCGGCGCCAGCATGTATTCGGAGAACCCGCCGTTAACCGAGTAGCCGGTGTTGGTTTGCTCGGCGCACAGTGTTTCCCAACCTGTGACGCAATATTCGCAGCAGCCACACGCCTCATGCAGCCATGGCGAGCCCACCAGGTCGCCTTCTTTGACGCGGTTCACGCCAGCGCCGACTTTGACCACCACACCCAGCCTTCATGACCGGGAATAAACGGGGGATTAGGCTTGACCGGCCAGTCGCCATGCGCGGCGTGCAAATCGGTATGGCACACCCCGCACGCAACCAGACGGATCAAGATCTGGCCGGGACCGGGGTCGGGAATCTGAACAGTGGTAATTTCAAGCGGTTGGCCAAAGGCGCGAACAACAGCAGCACGTGATGCAGTAGTCATGACGGTTCTCCTGTATTGCGTATGCACCCGGGGACGGGCGACAAAACAGCAAGAACGTTAGCGCGGTATCAGATGCGGCTTATTGATCCAGCGCAGATTCAGGAATGTTCCGTAAAAAAACTGATCGACATCCGGCCAGCGCAAGCCGATCCGCAACTCGCGCTTGAGCCGCGTATTGCGCAAGCGACGCGATTCATTCAGGTAAGACAGCAGCGCGGGCGACAGCACCTGTTGCGCCTGCGCCCGGCTGATGCGGGGCGGGCGTGGCAGGCCGGCATGGTCGGCCACCCGATCAAACCAGTCGGCCATGCGCAGCGGCTGATCGTCCACCACGTTGTAGCTGCGTAGCGGCGCGCGCGGAACAAAGCCAGCCCCAGCCGCACGGGCCAGATCATCGG
>BBFD01000057.1 GCA_001313065.1 Silvimonas sp. JCM 19000 | reverse complement strand
CGACCGCTTGCCGGTGATTACCAACACCACCTCTAACGGCGTGACCAGCGAAAACGTCAATTATCAGGATGTGGGTTTAACGCTGAATGTGGAACCGACGATTTCGATTGATGGCGATATCAGCATGAAGGTAACGCTGGAAGTCTCCAATATCGTCGACACCATCACCACGCAAACCGGTTTGCGGGTTTATCAAGTCGGTACCCGCCATGCCGAAACCGTGATGGCTTCGCGCGATAGCGAAACCCAGGTCCTGGGCGGGCTATTAAGCCGCAATGATCAAATCAGCGGCAGCGCTATTCCGGGTTTGGGCGAAGTGCCCGTGCTGGACCGGATTTTTTTTGGCAGCAAATCGACCTCCAAAGGCAAAACCGAACTGGTGCTGCTGATTACGCCGCACGTGGTGCGCAATCTGCCGCTGCCAAGCTCGTATATCACGCAGTTTGATAGCGGTACTGAGGGCTCGATTTCGACCGAACCTTTGCGTTTACGCAGCAAATCGACGGTCAATATCGATAGCTCAGGCAGTGGCGCGGGCAATCCGGGTATTCAGCAAAACCCGGCGATCGTGCAACAGCCGGTGCAACCGGTCCCCCAACCGCAAGCACCGCAACCGCAACCGCAGCAACAAGGCGGCAATCCGCCCCCGCGCAGCCCACGCCGCCGCCGGCACCCGCGCAGCAAACCGAGCTCCCCAAGAGCGGCACCATGGGACGGCATTAAGCCATGCAAGGCGCGCGCGGTTTTACGCTGATCGAGTTGATGGTGACGCTGACCATCCTCGCCGTGCTGGCCACGGTGGCTTTGCCGCTGTGGCAGATCGGCGCGCAGCGTAATCGCGAAGAGGAATTGCAGCGCGACCTGCTGCAGATTCGCGCCGCCATTGATGCGTATAAACAGGCGGTGGACGATGGCCGTATCAATAAATCGATCGATGAAACCGGTTATCCGCCAACGCTGAATATCCTGGTGGACGGCGTCAAAGACCTGAAAGACCCCACCGCCAAAAAAGATCTATTTTTTTTGCGGCGCTTGCCGCGCGATCCATTCTGCGATTGCGCCAGCCGCGCCAATGACGAAACCTGGGGCAAGCGCAGTTACGCCAGCCCGCCCGACTCGCCGCAAGAAGGACGCGACGTGTACGATGTTTATTCCTTATCTGAGGCGTCGGTTTAAACGGCGTGCCCTATCGACAGTGGTGACCGATGTTGTGTCGTAATTTGCGCCGTGGCTTTACCTTGATCGAATTGCTGGTCGTTCTGGCCATCATGGCCAGTCTGTTAACGCTGGTGGTGCCGCGTTATTTTCAGCAAACCGACCGCGCGCAGGAAACCGTGTTGCGGCATAACCTGATCGCCATGCGCGACGCCATCGACAAGTTCGACGCAGATACCGGTCGCTATCCGGACAATCTGGACGAGCTGGTCAGCAAGAAATATCTGCGCGAAGTGCCGCTCGACCCCATAACCGGCAAACGCGATAGCTGGGTGATTTCCGCCCCCGAGAACGGCACCGGCGTATACGACGTAAAGAGTGGTGCAGATGGACAAGCGCATGACGGCACCAATTTCAAAGACTGGTAGGCACGCGACGGCGGCCCCGGCGCCACAGCGCGGCTTTGCCTATGCCTGGGCGCTGATGATGGTGCTGATTACCGGCATCTACCTGGCCGAGGTGGCCGATGTCTGGCAAACCCGCATCCGGCGCATGAAAGAAACGCAGTTGCTGGCCGATGGCGACGAAATCCGCATGGCGATCAAGCATTACACCGAGCAGGGCAACGCCAACAATCTGCAATATCCGCACACGCTGGACGATCTGGTCAGCGACAACCGCGTGCCGTTTCCGCGCCGCTTTTTTTACGCCATGCGTACAAAGACCCCATGACGGGCGAGGACTGGATGTATATCGGCGCGCCGGGCGGCGGGTTTATGGGCGTGTATAGCAAATCAACCGATAAACCATTAAAGCGCGATAACTTTCCGGCCAGCTACGTCGGCTTCGCCAACAAAGACAGTTATCAGGAATGGAAATTTGCGCAATGGCCCACCGGCGGGGCTCGCGTGCGCTAACGGCGCGCTTTGGCGCTGCGGCGGCGCTACCGTCTCTGCTCTGCGGCATGGGGTGGGTCAAGACCCACCTATCAAAGCCGATTGCCAGTATCCCCCTGTTTAGATGCTCGACACGCTAGTCCATGGTGGGCGATCTGCGCATGCTGATTTGTCAGTCCTTCTTTGGCGGCTTTGGGTGGTGGGTCTTGCTGCGGTGCATCCCGTTGCTATGCGCATCAGGCATAGGGTGGGTCAAGACCCACCCATCAACGCCGATTGCCAGTGTTCCCCCTCCTGTTTAATGCTCGACGCGCTAGTCCATGGTGGGCGATCTGCGGCACGCTGATTTGTCAGTCCTTCTTGGCCGGCTTTGGGTGGTGGGTCTTGACCCACCCTAAGTCTGACTGCGGCGTCAGCGTGTTGTGATCCGTATCACTTTGGCCGCTGGGGCCGCGTACCTCAGTTCTATCCATCTCGGCCCCGTTGCGGTGCGTCAGTGTCCTGGCTGACAGGGCCACGCACTGTCTTTGCCACCGCTTTTGCTGACAAAACCGCCTACAAGCGTGTCGGAACATATTCCTGGATACCCGCCATTGCTTGCAGCCTTAGAACCGGCTGCGAGCCAGGCTGCACGCCACATTCAGCGAAAAACTGGAATATTACTGTAAGCTAATACTCTGTTGTATCTGAAAGTTTCTACCTTTCGTCGGCATTCAGTATTTTTTACAACGTTTTAAGAATTGCTTATAAACCAGCATTCATGCGGGTTACGTCAGATTTCTAAACAATTTGCTGTGATGAGTATTTCTTAAGTCGTCTTTAAGATATTGACTTATCTGACCGAAAATTTAATATCCGGGTCAGCAGTAGCGAACAACGATCATAAAACCTTCCGGAGCACTACCATCATGAAAAAAAACTTGCCGCAGTTGCAGTCCTGGGCATGGCCCTCGCGTCTGGCATGGCCAGCGCCAAGGTCATCGAGTCGGGTTCTTCGACCATCAAAAAAATGACATCTTCTGGAGCACCGGCCTGTTCGGTCTGGACTTCGGCACGCTGGCAGCAGGCGATTACAGCCTGACGTTCTCGTTCACCAACAAGGTGGCCGAGAAGTTCATGGCTGGCTATGCGCTGGTAGAAAACTGGAACATCTTCAAGCCGGTCAGCTATTCCTATGACAAGGTCAACGGCAAAACCTGGACCGAAACCATTGATTTCGATCTGAACAAGAGCACCGATGTCCGCCTGTTTGCCGCGCTGTACGCCAACTGGAGCAAGAGCCTGAGCTGGTGCGATACCGGCAAGCTCAATGGCAAATTCAACTGGGAACTGAGCACGGTGGACGTGTCCGCGCCGATTCCGGAACCGGAAACCTACGCGCTGATGGGTCTGGGCCTGGTGGCGCTGGTCGCTGCGCGCCGTCGCAAGGTCTCCAAGTAAACAGCTGTACCCGGGTTTGATGATCGCTGGATCGTTGTAACACCCGTTTCCGACTTGCCAATAAACGGCCCCCACGGGGGCCGTTTTCCGTTGCCGGGCGCCTGCCCGCGCCCGCATTGCTTGCAGCCCACCTACAGCATTCCGGTCGATTCCTACCCTGCATTCATCCAGCCGTAGACAGTCTGGTGCAAGCAGCCCGGTTAAAGTCTGTTTGATCCCGATATCCCTAATCCTCTTGCGCGCTCGCCGCGCTTAACCGTGGAGACCTGCCATGCCTCAAAAACCCGGTAACCCTGTTGAACTGCCCGCTGTGGACGCCGCGCGCCGTGAGTTCGACCCGGTCAACATCACCACGCAGCAAGGCTGAAAGAAAGCGATGACGCTAATTCTTTAAAAGCCGGCGTGCGCGGACCGTCTTTGCTGCAAGATTTTGTGCTGCGCGAAAAGATCACCCACTTTGACCATGAACGCATTCCCGAGCGCATCGTGCATGCGCGCGGCGCGGCGGCGCATGGTTTTTTCCAGGCCTATCCGGGCAACGAGAAATACACCAAGGCTGGCTTTCTGCAAGATCCGGCCAAACAAACGCCGGTGTTTGTGCGCTTTTCTACCGTGGCCGGTTCGCGCGGTTCGGCCGATCTGGCGCGCGATGCGCGCGGCTTTGCCGTCAAGTTTTATACCGATGAAGGCAACTTCGATCTGGTGGGCAATAACATCCCGGTGTTCTTTATTCAGGACGCCATCAAGTTTCCTGACTTTGTGCACTCGGTAAAGCCGGAACCCAATAACGAGATTCCGCAAGCCGCCAGCGCGCACGATACGTTCTGGGACTTCATCTCGCTAACCCCCGAATCGTTCCACATGATCATGTGGGTGATGTCAGACCGCGCCATTCCACGTAGCTATCGCATGATGGAAGGCTTTGGTGTGCACACCTTCCGCTTTATCAATGCGGCCGGTGAAAGCCAGTTCATCAAATGGCACTGGAAGCCGCTGCTGGGCACGCACGGCGTGGCCTGGGATGAAGCACTCAAAACCAACGGTGCCGATCCGGATTTCCATCGCCGCGATTTGTGGGAAGCCATCGAAAACGGCGTGTACCCGGAATGGGAACTGGGCGTGCAGATCATCAGCGAAGCCGACGCGGCCAAGCTCAAGATCGATTTGCTCGACCCGACCAAGATCATTCCCGAAGAAGTGATTCCGGTGACCAAGCTGGGCAAGATGACGCTCAACCGCAACCCGGACAACTTCTTTGCCGAAACCGAGCAAGTGGCCTTCCACCCCGGCCACGTGGTGCCCGGCATCGACTTTACTAACGATCCGCTGCTGGCAGGCCGCCTGTTCTCGTATACCGATACGCAATTGCTGCGCCTGGGCGGCCCCAACTTTGCCCAGATCCCGATCAATCGCCCGGTTTGCCCGGTACATAACTTCCAGCGCGATGGCTTTAGCCAGCAGAACGTGGATCTGGCCGCGTGGCGTATGCACCCAGCTCGCTGCAGACCGACGCCCCGGCGCATATCGGCAAGCTGCCCGGCGGTTATGAAGAGTTTCCGCAGAAGGCCGAGGGCGAGTTTTTTTGCGCGCCAAGCCCGAACTGTTTGCCGACCATTACAGCCAGGCCACGCTGTTCTACGTGAGCTTGACGCCGGCCGAGCAAAAGCATTTGCAGAATGCACTGAAGTTTGAGCTCTCCAAGTGCGACACCCTCAAAGTGCGCGAGCGCGTGGTCGAAAACCTGGCGCGTATCGATGCCGAGCTGGCCAGCGAAGTGGCCAAGGGCCTGGGTCTGGTGGCGCCTGCCGTACCGGCGCCCAAGCTGGCGCCGCAATACAAACCGTCCCCCGCCTTGTCATGGTGCATCCAGGCGGCTCGGTGGCCGGTCGCAAAGTGGCCATCATCGCCGGTGAAGGCCACGACGCCGCCGAAGTCGCCGCTTTGCAAGCCGCACTGAAGGCTGAACAAGTGAGCTGGCATCTGATCGCGCCGACCCTGGCGCCGGTGACCGACAACGCCGGTCAAGCGGTCACGCCGGACGCCACGCTGGAAAACACCCGCTCGGTGTTGTACGACGCCGTGTTTGTGCCGGGCGGCAAGCAGCATATCGATAATCTGCGTTTGCTGGGCAAGGCCAAGGCCTTTGTGCCGAAGCGTTTATGCACTGCAAACCGATTGCCGTGGGAGTCGATGCAGCCGCCGTGCTGGATGACGCCAACCTGCCGTTGGCGGATATCGGCACCGATCCGCAAGCACTCAAGGATCAGGGCATTGTGGTGGCGGACGGCAGCGGCCAGAGCGTGCCGCAAGACCTGTTGCATGCCATGCGTTTCCATCGCTTCTGGGACCGTCCAGGCATCGACAAAGTGGCGGCCTGACAGGCTTTGCGCCACGTAGCAGGCGGCCGACAGCGTGTGGCCGCCCGCCTACAAAAGAAGCAGACGCGGCCCAAATGTGATCACCCGCGGCAAGCTTTACTCTGACGTGGTCAGCCTGCCGATCATGCGACCAGGCGACCACCAGAACAGCACGCATCGGACAAGAATCACGGGGACACACGCAATGCTCAAGACGCACAACGAACGCATCGCCGGCTTTATGGAAGACGCGTTGCTGGGATATTCCGGCGAAGAGTCACGCGGCAGCCATCAAACCCGGCGCGCCAACCCGCATGAGGCCAGCAACTGGGCCAGATGTTTGGCGGCAGCGCATCGTTGCGCCAGGCTTTTGCCATGATCGAACGGGTGGCACCCACCGAGGTGCCGGTGCTGATCCTGGGCGAATCGGGCGTAGGCAAAGAACTGGTAGCGCAAACCGTGCATGAAAAAAAGCGCCCGTAGCGCTGGCCCGTTTGTGCCGGTGAACTGCGGCGCGATTTCGCCGACGCTGCTGGAAGCCGAATTGTTTGGCTATGAAAGAGGCGCGTTTGCCGGGGCGCAAAAAAGCCCATCCCGGCGTGTTTGAACGCGCCGCCGGCGGCACTTTGTTCCTGGATGAAATTACCGCCATGTCGCCCGATTTGCAGGCGCGACTATTGCGGGTGCTTGAAACCGGTGAATTCATGCGCCTGGGCGGCAGCGAAGCGCTGACCTGTAGCGCGCGGATTGTGGCGGCCACCAATCGCGATCCCGCCGAGGCCATCCCGGCCGGTGCGCTGCGCCGCGATCTGATGTTCCGCCTGGCGGTGTTTCCGATTAATTTGCCGCCGCTGCGTGCGCGCGAAGGCGACGTGCTGATGCTGGCGCGCCATTTTCTGGCGGAGATGAATCGCCAGTACGGCACCAGCAAGAAATTTACCGCCGAGGCAGAAGCCCGGCTGGCCAGTTATGACTGGCCCGGCAATGTGCGCGAATTAAAAAAACTGCGTGCAACGCGCTTATATCCTGGCCGACCACGCGCTGGATGCCGCTGCGGTGGCGCCCCTGAGCAGCTGGAGCGGGCCGGAGGCAGCATCGCAAGAAACGCTGACCTGGCGCGTGGGGCAATCGCTGGCCGAAATGGAACGCGATGCAATTCTGGCCACGCTGCAACATTTTGATGGCGACAAACGCCAGACCGCCATCGTGCTCGGCGTCAGCCTTAAAACGCTTTACAACCGCTTGAATGCCTGGGCAGCGCAGGCGTCCTGAACGCCCTGCCCGCCCGCGATTCAGGCGATCGCACAAGAAATGGATCGACGCGGAGATACAGCGCGCCGTACCGCAATTTGCGCAATGCGCGCGCTGAAACCCGCTGTATGACCACAGATCAGGAGTAGCAACCATGGCACTTTGGAACTTGAACAACGGCATCGAATTTGACACCCCGCACGTGCATGAAGCGCAAAACGACTTCTCGCACGACAGCCCGCATTTTTTTTCCAGCCGCAGCAACCCCAGCCCGCGTCCGGCCAGCAGTGCCCGCGCGGCGTGCCCCAGCATGCGTCTGGCCGTTGCCGGCGAAATGGCGGGTGGTGAGGTTGTGGATTTTGAAGGCCTGGCACTGGGCGATGTGCGTGGTCTGGTCATCGACGTGTATCAAGGCCGCGTGCCTATCTGATTGTGTCGCTGCGGCCCGATCTGCGCACCGACAGCGGTTCTTTGCGCATCGTGCCGTGGCACTCGGTGTCGGTGGACCCCAACCAGGCGTGCTTTACCCTGAATGTGGAAGAAGAAACCCTGGTCAACGCACCCGCCTGCCATCCGGGCGAGCTGCCGGATATGAGCCAGCCCGATTGGGCGCTGAACACCCACAAGCATTACGAAGCACGGCCGTATTGGGATTAAGCGGATTGCCGCGCCTTCACTGAATTTCATGTCACCGGATCCGGCAAGCCCAGGTATAAGCCCGGGCTTGCCCCGGCGCTCTGCCTGAGTCAACAGCACGTATAACAAACAACAACGGAGAAACTCACATGAAGACCCTGACACCCAAATCCACCCTGGTAGTGACCGCTGCCTTGCTGGCGCTGAGCCTGTCTGCCTGCAGCAAAAAAAATGAATCCACCGATACCGCCTCCGCGCCCGCTTCGAGCGCAGACGCAATGTCGGCACCGGTGGCACCGGCCAGCACCACCGAGGTGACACCAGCCAGCGACAGCAGCAGCACCGGCAGCACGCTGTCCAATGACGCGTCCGCCGCTGGCGACAAGATCAAGAGCGAGGCCTCGGAAGCGGGCGACAAAATCAAATCCGCCAGCGCCGACACCAGCGACAAGGTCAAGGCTGAAGCTTCCGCCGCCGGCGATAAGATCAAATCCGCCACCGCAGATGCGGGCGACAAGTTGAAGCAGAATTCCGACAAGGCTGGCGCGGCACTGTCCGATGCGGGCCTCACCGCCAAGGTGAAGAGCGCGCTGGCCAAGGACGCCGGGCTGTCTACGCTCAAACTGAATGTGACTTCCAAAGATGGCGCGGTCACGCTCAGTGGCACGGTCGATACCGCTGCGCATAAAGACCAGATCAAAACCGTCGCCACCAATGTGGAAGGCGTGAAATCGGTGGATGACCAGACCAGCGTCAAGTAATCAGGCAGCTGACCGCCCCGCCCCGTCCAGCCACGGGGCACCGAACGATAGACGCCCCGCTCAACCGATCGGGGCGTAACCCGATAAATGGACCGGCCGGCAAGGCCGGACCAGGGGACTGGAGCACATCATGAAGCGATCTCTTTTACTGGCCGCCGTGGCAGGCCTGGGTGTCATGCTGTATCGCAATGCGCGTGACCAACAGGCACACGGCAAACTGGTGGACACCGGTCGCGCAGCGGGCGCGACGCCGATCAGCGACTGGGAAAGCGAAGGCGGCACCGCGTTGACGCCAGCAGGCACCGGCACCAAACCCGGCGTGACGCAGACCACCACGCTGGAGTAAACGGCGTCGGGTCTGCTCACCCACTCAAACCCTCGCGTTTGCACGTTCCGTGTTCTGAACGGCAAGCGTTTCTACGCTCGCTTAATGCGAGCGTATTTTTTTGTCTAGCGCGCCCCCGGCATCCGGCGTTTTTTTGCACGCGCTTGCTGGGGCGCAACATCTGGCGGTTTCCCTGTATTGGGGTTGCCTCGAATCCTGTCTATACCTCATAGACAACGACCGCCAGCCGCGGAGAAAACTGAATGGCAGTCAATCTGGCCGCAATCAAGGAAGGTTCGCCGGTGCCGCAAGGCGCCACCTGGGACGGCAACGGCGTTAACTTTGCGTTGTTCTCGGCGCACGCCACCAAAGTAGAACTGTGTTTGTTCGACGATAGCGGGCAAACCGAACTGGAGCGCATCGAGCTCCCCGAATACACCGATGAAGTCTGGCACGGCTATATCCCCGATATCGCCCCGGGCCAGGTCTATGGTTATCGCGTGCACGGGCCGTATGCGCCCGACGCCGGCCACCGCTTTAATCCGAATAAATTGCTGCTGGACCCCTATGCCAAACGCCATGTCGGGCAACTGGTGTGGGCCCCCGAAGTTTTTTGCTTATACCGTGGGGCATAAAGACGGTGACCTGAGTTTCGACAAACGCGATAGCGCTAAATACGTGCCGAAATGCGTGGTGGTCGATTCCAATTTTTTCGTGGGAAATCGGCAGCGGCGTGCGGGTGCCGTGGGACAAAACCGTGCTGTATGAGACGCACGTACGCGGCTTCACCCAATTGCACCCCAATGTGCCCGAGCATTTGCGCGGTACGTTCGCCGGTTTAAGCCAGCCGGAAATTGTCGATTACATCAAAAGCCTGGGCGTCACCTCCGTCGAATTATTGCCGATCCATTCTTTTGTTAATGACGATTATTTGCTGCAGCGCGGGCTGGCCAATTATTGGGGCTATAACACCATCGGTTTCTTTGCCGCCGACCCGCAGTATTTTTTCTTCGAATTCGATTTCCGAGTTCAAGAATATGGTCGATCGCTTTCATCGCGCCGGTCTCGAAGTCATTCTGGACGTGGTGTACAACCACACCGCCGAAGGCAATGAACTGGGGCCGATGCTGAGCTTTAAAGGCATCGATAATGCCAGCTATTACCGGCTGCTGCCGGACAATCCCCGCTATTACATCAACGATACCGGCACCGGTAATACGCTTAATCTCAGTCACCCGCGTGTGCTGCAAATGGTGACCGACAGCCTGCGTTACTGGCTGACCGAAATGCGCGTCGATGGCTTCCGGTTTGATCTGGCCACTATTCTGGGGCGCGAACCGTATGGCTTTGATGAAGGCGGCGGCTTTCTGGACAGTTGCCGCCAGGACCCGATACTGGCCAGCGTCAAACTGATCGCCGAACCGTGGGATTGCGGCCCCGGCGGTTATCAGGTGGGCGGCTTTCCACCCGGTTGGGCCGAATGGAATGATCGCTTTCGCGATACCACGCGTTGTTTCTGGAAAGGCGATGAAGGCAAGGCCGCCGAATTGGCAACGCGCTTGACCGCATCGGGCGATCTGTTTAACCGGCGCGGGCGTCGGCCCTGGGCCAGCGTTAATTTCGTCACCGCCCACGACGGCTTTACGCTGAATGATCTGGTTTCGTATAACGACAAACATAACGAAGCCAATGGCGAAGGCAATCGCGATGGCAGCGACAATAATCATTCGTGGAATCATGGCGAAGAAGGCGAAACCAGCGACGAAAGCATCAACGAATTGCGAGAGAAGCAAAAGCGCAATATGTTGGCCACGCTGTTATTGGCGCAGGGCACGCCCATGTTGCTGGCGGGGGATGAATTCGGCAATTCGCAAGGCGGCAATAACAATGCCTATTGCCAGGATAATGAAATCAGCTGGCTGGATTGGGAACATATCGACACCCGCGGTGAGCATCTGACCGAGTTTGTGCGACGCTTGACGCTGGTGCGCAACGCCTTGCCGGTATTACGCCGCGCGCGCTTTTTTTGACCGGCGAGTGGAACGACAAGCTGGAAGTGCGCGATCTGACCTGGATTGCCCCGGACGCCACCGAACTTAGCCAGGAACACTGGCACGATCCGCATATGAAGTGCTTTGGCATGCTGATGGATGGCCGCGCCCAGGCCAGCGGGATTATGCGGTCAGCGGGCGATTCGACCTTGTTGCTGCTGATGAATGCGCATTACGAAACGGTGGATTTCACCATTCCGGAAGTATCGGGACCGTCGGAATGGACGGGCTTGATCGATACGGAAAATCCGCTGCCCGACGAATTGCCGCATTACCTGAGCGGCGATGTGATTGCGCTGGCAGGCCGCTCTTTGCAATTGCTGCGGCTGAAGAGCGAAGGCGATACCGAAGTGATCGGCCAACGCGTTGAAGCCGAATTGACCCGCCGCTTCTAACATAGGGTGGGTCGAGACCCACCATTCAAAGGCATCAACAAGAATAGATAGCGTTCTTGTTTGCGGCTTTGGATGGTGGGTCTCGACCCACCCTATGCGTCTAGATCTGGCCTAAAAACCAGTTCACGATATAGAAATGGTCTTCAAACAACTGCGCTTCCATGCGGTTGAATTCAAACAGCGGCACCCATTGCGCGCGGTCGGCGTCGTCGCTGCCGCGCACTTTGGGCAAGCCGTCGCCGGTGGGTACCAATTCAAAGAGAAACGCATGGGTAATGGTGCGACCGCGCAAACTGCGTTTGGGATGATCAAACACGCGATTTGCCCGGATCGAACCGGCTAATACCGGCGCGGGCACTTTCAGCCGCGTTTCTTCGCGCAATTCCCGTATCGCCGCATCGCGCACCAATTCATCGCCATTTACAAAACCGCCCGGCAAAGCCATAAACCTTTGCCCGGCACATTTTTGCGCCGTACCAGCAGGATATGGCCCGAATGAATCACCACCGCATCGGTAGTGACAAAGGTGGGCGGATACGGCGCATTGGCCCACGCTTTGCGGTAATTCTGGATATAGCGGTATTCCTCGGCCAACTGCGCATAAGTGGCACTAGCGCGAAATTGCTGCAGCCAGCCATACACGGCGACTGGCAAACGCGGCGCCGATTGGGCAAAGCCAGCGCCATTTTCATTAAACAAACATTGGCGCACATGGCTGGCGTCGATACCGGCTCATCGGCCACTTCCACGCGCTGCCATTGCGGAAATAAATCCAGATACCAGGTATGTCGGCGTGAGGGACTGCCGATGGTGCCAATGCGGAATTGCGCCTCGCTTTTGCCCAGGCTGAGCGTATCGACTGCAATCACCTTATCCACCAGGTTTTGCACTTCGGTGACCCATTGCTGATCGTTGTACATGCGGTCAGAACAACCCACCACAAACACACGGTCTTGCCATTCCGTGGGCAAGGCGGCGCGCAGCATGTCTTCGCGTTGATCCAGCGTAAACGGATTGCGTGGGCTGGACGCCTGGCGGGCCGAGCCGCAAATCACGATCAATTTGGCCGCCTGCTGCATGGCCGCCTCGATCACCTTTAAATGCCCAAGGTGAACCGGCTGAAACCGGCCAATAAACACCAGATAGTCGTATTGCATCGTGCGTTGCATCCCCTCGGCAATAAAAGTGCGGGCGGCATTCCGGGATCAGCCTGCGCTTCTCAGAATAGCCGCCCGTGCGGATGGCGCTATTTACGCGTAATAACGTTTCGAGAATTCAAGCATGCGTTCGATCGGCTGCCGCGCCAGATCCATCTGTGCTTCGCTTAGATAATCAATGCGGATGCCCTCGCCCGCCTGCGCGCGTTGCACCGCCTGCGTGGTGTTCAGCTTCATGTACGGGCATTGGTTGCACTGGCAACCGGCATAAATCGGCGCTTGCTCGATCTTCAGATCCGGCCGCGCCAGACGCATGTTGTAGAGTATGCCGTCTTCCGTCGCCACAAAAAAATGGTGGCATCGGGCTCGCTGGCGTAGCTTTTGATCCAGTTGAGCATGCCGGAAGTGGAACCGACGTAATCAGCCTGCTGCAACACCGGCAGCGGGCTTTCCGGGTGCGCAATCAGATACTTGGCGGTGCTGATGCTGGCAAAGGCTTCGTCCAGCGCGGCCTGGTTGAACTTGTCGTGCACTTCGCATACGGCCGACCACAGCGGCATGTCGTAGCCGTACTGAAAATTGAGATAAGCGCCCATATTGCGGTCGGGCGAGAAGATCACCTTTTTTTTGCCCTCGGCATAGAGGTGGGCAATGATGTCGTCCACGTTGCGGCTGGTCACAATCCAGTCCGACAGCGCTTTGTGCTCGGCCGAAGAATTGATATACGACACATGCACGTGGTCCGGATGGGCCTCGCGCCAGGCTTTCAGCGCGGTGACGTCGGTCTGCGTGACCAGCGAACAGGTGGAACCGCGATCGGGCAGAATCACTTCGGCTTGCGGATTGAGAATCTTGGCGGTCTCGGCCATAAAGCGCACACCGGCAAACACGATGGTGTCGGCCTGGCATTCTTTGGCGTAGAGCGAGAGTTCCAGCTGTCGCCGACTTTATCGGCCATTTGCTGGATGTGGGGCTCGGTATAGTAATGCGCGAGCGTGACGACGCGACGAGACATGGCATTCCTCCATGCAGACGTTGTGGATCACCCGACAACGGTTCTGGCTAGACATTAAAAAACAGTTAAAACCGTAAAAAACGCTTTCAGATCAGGCCCTTGCAGCGCATGGCGTTTCCCGCCATCAACCAGCCCGCAAGATTAGCACAGCGCCCGCAAAGCTGCGCACACGCTCATCGCATCAGGGTGTTGACACGCTGAGCGGCCTTCTCCATAATGCGCAGCTCTTGCGGTGAACGCAGTGCGGGAGTAGCTCAGTTGGTAGAGCGCAACCTTGCCAAGGTTGAGGTCGAGAGTTCGAGACTCTTCTCCCGCTCCACTGAACGCACACAGCAAGAACGGTTGTACAAAATGATTTATCCGGGCGGGAGTAGCTCAGTTGGTAGAGCGCAACCTTGCCAAGGTTGAGGTCGAGAGTTCGAGACTCTTCTCCCGCTCCAGTTAAATCGTTTCAGGCAATCTGCAAATTACTCCGCTGCGGGAGTAGCTCAGTTGGTAGAGCGCAACCTTGCCAAGGTTGAGGTCGAGAGTTCGAGACTCTTCTCCCGCTCCAGATTCAAGATAAAAAAAGGGAAAGTGCCAATACTTTCCCTTTTTTTAGTCAGCACCACCGGTTCATATTGGCGCGATAGCAAAGCGGTTATGCACCGGATTGCAAATCCGTGTAGGTCGGTTCGACTCCGGCTCGCGCCTCCAGATACGCTGCTTGAAATTCAGGCAGCTACCGCAAAAAAAAGCCAACCCCACCGGGTTGGCTTTTTTGTTTTCTGCGCGCCGCAGACCATAGCGCATTACGGCTGCTGCCCCAGCTTCTGCCCAGCAAACCCGGTAGGTCATCACCCCGGCCGCACCTTGCTGGCGGATGCGCTTACGCGCCGCCCATCTCCCGAATCAAGTCAATCAGGCGCGCAGGCTGCCTGGCATATGTCGGTTGGCCGGAAAATACAGCATCAGCCCAGGAATCGGTGGGCACCAGTCTGCCAGCACGGTGACCAGGCGGCCGTCGTCTAACGCTTTGCGGGCATAGGCTTCGGGCACATAGGTGATGCCCAGGCCCTGCAAAGCGGCGTCGACCATCAAGCCACTGTGGTCCAGCGTCAGTGCGCCCGGCACATCAATTTCCACCACATGTCCACGCTTGCTGAATTCCCAGCGATAGCGTTTGCCACTGGGCAAGCGCTGACGTATGCAGCGATGCTGCGCCAGCCCATCGGGCACCGTCGGCGCGGGTTGGCTGGCCAGATAAGCGGGAGAAGCCACCGCCAGAAAGCGCACATCCGGGCCCAGCGGCACTGCCACCATGTCTTTCGGCACCGCTTCGCCCAAGCGTATGCCCGCATCAAAGCCCTGCTCGACGATATCCACCAGCCGCCCCTCCGCGCTCAGGTCCAGCTCCACCCGCGGGTAGCGCGCCAGATAGGCGGGCACCACGGTATGCAGCAGCAGGCGCACGGCACTTTCGTTGCCGTTGATGCGCAACTGGCCTTGCACCTGGCCGTGCTCGCCCGCCACCGACTCCAGCGCCTGATCCAGATCGTGGACCAGTGGGTCCAGCCGCCGCAGCAGGCGTTCGCCCGCCTCCGTCAGTGCCACACTGCGCGTGGTGCGATGGAACAGCCGCGCGCCCAGATCGTCTTCCAGCCCGCGGATGGCGTGGCTGAGTGATGAGCGCGTCATGCCCATCAAATCGGCGGCGCGCCGAAAGCTGCGGTGTTCCGCCACTGCCATAAAGGCGCGCAGATCAGCAAGGGTAGGTTTGGCCATTGGTGGGTTTATTTCACCGAAACATGCAATTTATACCGTCTTATCGCAACGATGCTACGGGCCTAGCATGGTCTGCGAAATCCTTCTGATTACTGACCGGAGCAAACTCATGAGCAAAACCTGGCTGATTACCGGCACCTCCAGTGGCCTGGGCCGCGTGCTGACCGAGCAACTGTTGCAACGCGGCGATACCGTGCTGGCCAGCGTGCGCAATGCTGCCGCACTGGCTGACCTGGCGGCGCAATACGGCAAACGCTTGCAGATACTGACGCTGGACCTGACCGATACCACGGCGCTACGCCACACCGTGCAAGCGGCCTTTGCGCAAGCGGGCCGGATTGATGTGGTGGTCAGCAACGCCGCCTATGGCCTGCTCGGCGCGGCAGAAGCGCTGACCGATGCGCAGATCGAGCGCCAGATCGCCACCAATCTGACTGGCTCGATCCAGTTTATCCGCGCAGTGTTGCCCTATCTGCGCCAGCAAGGCGGTGGACGCATCGTGCAGGTTTCATCCGAGGGCGGACAGATTGCTTATCCCGCCTTCAGCCTGTACCACGCTACCAAATGGGGCATCGAAGGCTTTATCGAAGCGGTGGCGCAAGAGGTGGCGCCGTTCGGTATCGATTTTCTGATTGCCGAACCGGGCCCGACGGCGACGCGCTTCGGCGCCAACCTGGAGCAAGCGGAGCCGATTGCGGCCTACGCGGGCACCCCCGCCGACGTGGTGGCTAACATGATTTCAGCGCGCCAGTTTCCGATCAAGGCGATGCTGAACGCACCGTGGCCGCCATCATCGCCGCCGCCGACGCAGCAAGCCAGCGCTGCGCCTGCCGCTGGGTAGTTCTGCCTATGACAACATCACGCGGGAGCTGGCCCGGCGGCTGTCGGCGGTGGAGTCCTTGCGCGAAGTGGCGTATTCAGCCGATGCGGACAGCGGCCTGTAACGGCCACCGCCACGCGAGTCGGGCAAG
>BBFD01000056.1 GCA_001313065.1 Silvimonas sp. JCM 19000 | reverse complement strand
CGCGGCCAGGCAGGCGCGCAGATCCAGTCCTGCGGCACCCGCCGTGGCGTAGGTTGGCAGATTGTCTTTAAGGCGTTCATCCAGAATGCGGATATCGAGAGTGCTCATCTTTGGGGGGCCCTGGTTTAGCGGTGGGTCGATTGATCGGGTTATTTATTAAAGTGCGGTGGGATGGTCTGCGTCATACAGCCGGGCCAGATGCTTGATCAGCTGGCGCGCAACATCCAGCTTGGGCGCACGCGGCACGCGGTGCTCGCCCGCGTCATCAAGCAGGATCAGCTCGTTGTCTTCGGCGCCCATGGCGTTTTGCACCAGGTTGGCGGCCAGCAGCGGCAATTGTTTGCGTTTGCGCTTGGCCTGGGCGTATTCGATCAGGTTCTCGGACTCGGCGGCAAAGCCGACACAGAACGGCGGACGCGGACGGCAGGCCACGCTGGCCAGAATGTCCGGATTGGGCGCCAGTTCCAGCGTCAGGATATGCGCGTCTTTTTTGATTTTTTTGCTCGGACTGGTTCAGCACGTAGTAATCGGCGACCGCCGCCACACTGATAAAGATGTCCTGCGTATCGATTTCGGCGTTGACGGCATTGAGCATGTCTTGCGCGCTTTTTTTACATCGATGCGACGCGCGCCCGGCGGCGTAGCCAGTGCGGTTTCGCCAGCCACCAGCGTCACCGTCGCGCCGGCTTCCCACGCCGCACGGGCAATGGCGAACCCCATCTTGCCCGAGCTGGTGTTGGTAATGCCACGCACGGCGTCGATGCGCTCAAACGTGGCACCGGCCGTGATCAGCACCTTGCGACCTTCCAGCACGCGCGGCTGAAAAAACGCTTCCAGATACTGCACGATGGTTTCGGGTTCGAGCATGCGCCCCAGCCCCACTTCGCCGCAGGCCTGGTCACCGCTATCGGGGCCGCACACCTGCACGCCGTCGGCTTTGAGTTGCGCTACATTGCGCAGATTGGGCGGGTTTTCCCACATCTGGCGGTTCATGGCCGGCGCCACCAACAAGGGGCAATCGCGCGCCGCGACCAGCGTGGTGAGCAGATCGTCACACAGGCCGGTCGCCACTTTGGCGATGAAATCAGCGGTGGCCGGTGCCACCAGCACCACGTCGGCGCCACGGGTCAGATCAATGTGCGACATATTGTTGTCGATGCGCGCATCCCAGGCATCGGTAAACACCGGTTTGCCCGACAGCGCCTGAAAGGTGACCGGCGTGACGAACTGCGTGGCGGCCGCGGTCATCACCACCTGGACTTCATGTCCGCCCTTGACAAGCAGCCGGGTCAGCTCGGCCGCCTTGTAGGCAGCCACGCCGCCGGTGACGCCAAGAACGATCTTTCTGGGCTTCATAAATATCCTTGTTTGTTCCACCGCAAACTTGCTGCGGGTTGGCATTGCTGGTCTGCGCGAAGTGTAACAGGCTCTGCCCTTTGCTCAGACCCCCAGGAGTTTTCCGATGCATATCCTTGCGTGGCCCTCGGCCGAACGTCCGCGTGAAAAGCTGATCCAGCGCGGTGGTAGCGCATTGTCGGATGCCGAACTGCTGGCGATTTTTTCTGCGCGTCGGTGTGGCGGGCCATAGCGCGGTTGATATTGCGCGCCAGATGCTGCAACGGTTTGGCAGTCTGAACGGCATTTTTTTGCCGCCAGCCAGGCCGAGCTGTGCAGCATCGCCGGCATGGGCGAAGCCAAGTTTGCCCAGCTGCGCGCGGTGCTGGAACTGGCGCGCCGCACCTTGCGCGAGCAAATGCAGCAAGGCGACGCGCTAACCATCCGGCCGCAGTCAAAGATTATTTGCGTCTGCTATTGCGCCAACGCAAGGTGGAGTGTTTTGTTGCCGTGATGCTCAACACGGCGCTGCGGGTCACTGCGGTGGTCGAGATCTCGCAAGGCAGCCTCAAACAGGCACATGTCTATCCGCAAGAAGTGGCGCGCCAGGCGCTGTTGCATCACGCCAGCGCAGTGATAGTGGCGCACAACCACCCTTCCGGCCGCGCCGAACCGTCCATGGCCGATATTGCGCTGACCAGCACGCTGAACCAGTCGCTCAAATTGCTGGACATCCAGTTGATCGATCACTGGATTGTGGCCGGTGAGCATCTGGTGTCCCTGGCTGAACTGGGCGAATTCTGATTGCGCTTGCGACCATTCATCGTCCATTGCACGACGTCTGCCTCAAGCCGGTCTGATACATGCCGATACGTCGTGATAACAACGACCGGCCGCACCCATGCGTATCAGCCTATCCCAAGTCGATCTGGCTTCGACCCATAGCCAGAGCAGCAGCCAGTTTTCGACGGCCAACTATCATTCCGAGTCGCTGTTGCTCACCACGGCGGCGGTGAATATGGAGCAGGACACGCGCCACATCCAGATCTCGGAGGCGGCGCGCAAAACTGCCGAAGCCAAAGCGCTGGCGCAGGCCACCCAGGATTCAACCGGCGACCCCAAGCTGGATTTGCTCAAGGCCATACTCGAGCACATTCTTGGCCACAAGATCAATTTCATCAAAGCAGGCAGCGGCACGGACAGCGACGCTAATGCGGCGACCAGCGCCGACGCCGAAGCCAGCGCCAGCGGCTCAGCCGGTTTCACGGCCAGCGCCAGCATGACCAGCAGCGAGAGCGAGTCCACTGACTTCAGCGCGCAAGGCACGGTGGTGACGGCAGACGGCCAGCACATCCAGTTCTCGGCCGAACTCTCGATGGCAAGCCAGCACACCTCGACGGTTTCGTTGGGTATCACCCAGGCAACGGCGGCTCGCGGCTGCATGACCCGCTGGTTATCAATTTTAATGGCAGCGCCGCGCAGTTATCCGATCAGCGCTTTGGCTTTGACCTGCTTGGCACCGGCCAGACCAATCAGGTGAATCTGCTCAAGAGCGGCTCGGGTTTCCTCGGGCTGGACAGCAATAACAACGGCCGCATCGATAACGGCAAAGAGCTGTTTGGCACGCAAAGCGGCGATGGTTTTGCCGACCTGGCCAGATACGACAGCGATGGCAACGGCTGGATCGACGAAGGGGATCCGGTCTACGCCCGGCTGAAGGTCTGGCTGAAAGACGCCAGCGGCGCGGACAAAGTGATTTCGTTGGCGGATGCCGGTGTTGGCGCAATTTATCTTGCGCAGCCAGCACCTCGTTCGACCTGAAGGACAGCAGCAATGCACTGGCTGGCCGCATCCAGTCCACCGGGGTGTATCTGAATAACAACGGCAGTGTCGGCACCATACAGCACGTTGATCTCAGCATTTGATCAACGGTCCTCAAGCCAGGCCGATACATGCCGATACAGTGACATAACAACTGCACAAGCCCTCCCCCATGCGCATCGATCAATCCGGACTGGCCATGCAATCTGCATGGAGCACGCAGTCCACGCAGCATTTCAGCGGCACCTATCAGACTGATGCCAGCGCATTGTACTGGCACGTCCGGCGCGGCGGCGGGTTCGGCGCTGGACGGCGGGGCCGGCAGCAGCCATGTGCAGATTTCGGACCAAGGCCGCAAAGCGGCCGCCAGTGATGGCACCAGCGCGACCGATGCCAACAGCCAGATCGGCGCGCAAATGGATGCCTTCAAAGCCTGATGGAAAAGATGCTGGGTGTCAGCATCAGTTCGATGAACTTTGACGGCGATGTGAGCGAGAGCGAAAGCAGTGGCGCCTCGGTCAACGCGGTGGCGGGTCGCAATGGCTACGCCGCGCAAGCCACTACTTATGCCAGCAGCAGTTATCAATTAGCAGCCAGGGCACTTTGACCACAGCCGATGGCCGCACTTTTGAGTTTTCCGCTGCACTGAGCCTGAGCGTTTCTTTGCAAACTACCGCGGGTATCAGTAACAGCTACGGCAACACTTACGATAATGGCGCGGATGCCAGCAGCAGCAGCCTGCCGCAATCCACCGATAGTGGTGCGTGGCAAAACACCCAGGCGGCAAATAGCCAGGCGGCCAGCCCGGATTATTCCAAAGCCAAAGTGACGCACAGCGATCTAGATGTGCTCCAGTCACTGCTGCAAAACGATAGCGATCAGAACAAAGCTGCGGTCAAGTCGCATCACGGTCCGTTTACTGCCTTGTTTGATGATCCGCTGCTGCAGCAGCTGTCGGTGTGGCTCAAAGGTTACAGTGGCGGTGCCAGCGCGCAGTCCAGCACCAGCAGTAGTGCCGCCGCCCCGGCTACAGCGGCCGCCAGCCCATCCGATGCGGCCAGTGATGCACAAAAAAGACAGCACTGCACCCAATGCAGTCAGCTCCAGATATATGAAGCTGGACGACAACCAGGGCGGCGCCAGAACGCTGAATGTTGCTATATAAAGCAGTGGCCCCCAAAGCCGCACCGCTGTGGTGCGGCTTTTTTTTATTGTCTGTTGCAAGCAAACAGCGCTGTTGCATACATGCCAACGCGGTCGCATCCGGGAAAACCAGTATTTGACACAGCGAAACGCGCCTACTCATTATCGATCACCTTAACGGCGGCATTACGACAGTGCACGGTTCTTGCTTCATCAAACTGACGTGATGCCCTGTTCGGCATTCATATCATTCAGACGATCAAATCGCACAATCACGATCAGATAGGGGATCAAGCTTATGACTATCGCGCGTTACAGCCTTATTGCAGCGGCCATCGTTGGCCTGGCGGCTTGCGGCAAGCAAGAAACCGCCACGCCCGACGCTTCGGCGCCTGCCGCTTCTGCTCCGGCAGCTGCTGCCGCTCCGGCCGGCGGCGACGCTACCACCGTCAAGATCGGTCATGCTGCCCCGCTGACCGGCAACATTGCCCACCTGGGTAAAGACAACGAAGACGGCGTGAAGCTGGCTATCGACGAAATCAACGCTGCAGGCGGCGCCGATATTGGTGGCAAGAAAGTCAAATTCGAGATGGACTCCGAAGATGACCAGGCTGACCCGAAAACCGCCAACACCGTGGCACAGCGCTTTGTTGACGAAAAAGTCGTGGGCGTGATTGGCCACTTGAACTCCGGCACCACCATCCCCGCTTCCAAGCTGTATGCCGCTGCCGGCATTCCGCAAATCAGCCCGTCCGCCACCGCCGTGGCTATACCGCCGCTGGCCTGAAGACCGCCTTCCGTGTGATGGCTAACGATGCGCAACAGGGCAAAGTGCTGGGCGAATACGCCGTCAAGAAACTGAGTGCCAAGAAAGTGGCCATCATCGATGACCGCACCGCCTACGGCCAGGGTCTGGCTGATGAATTCGAGAAAGCCGCCAAGCTGCCGGTGGCGAAGTGGTTGGCCGTGAATTCACCACCAACCAGGAAACCGACTTCAACGCGATCCTGACCTCGATCAAGGGCAAAAAAGCCGGATCTGATTTTCTACGGCGGCATGGACGCACAAGCTGGCCCGCTGAAAAAACAAGCGCACAAGCTGGGCATCGACGCCAAGATCATGGGCGGCGACGGCACCCAGACGCCTGAGCTGATCAAGCTGGCGGGTGATGATGCTGAAGGCATGGTGTCTTCGTCGCCAGGCCAACCGAAAGACCAGTTGCCGGGCGGCAAGGAATTCCTGGCCAAGTTCAAGCAGACCTTTGGCCAGGACGTGCAGCTGTACGCACCGTATTGCTATGACGCCGTGAAGGTCATGGTCGAAGCCATGAAGAAAGCGGGCTCGACCGAACCGGCCAAGTACCTGCCGGAACTGGCCAAGATCCATTACGACGGCGTAACCGGCCCGATCGAATTCGACGAAAAGGGCGACATCAAGAACGGTGCCATCACGCTGTACACCGTGAAGGGTGGCAAGTGGGAAGTGCTCGAAATCGTGCAAGGCGCAGCCAAATAAGGCCGCGCTTGAAACTGGAAACGGCAGCCGCGCGCTGCCGTTTTTTTTATTGGTGCTGCGGCCAGCCCCATGCTGACAAGCTGCGGTATCGGGCTGGGCTGCCCGTGTGAGCGGCAGTTTGCGCTGTAAGCGTGGCAGGCGGCACGTATCGTGCTTGAACTGACGGGATGGCCCCGGCAAGCGCAGCGTTTGCCCATCGCAAATATCCGCGTTTGAATGTAAGGGAAAGTGGCAAGTTTTCGCATATTTGCGATACGGGTAAGTTCATGGCCGCAACTGTTATGGTACAAATCATCCGCCACTGCACCCGTCGAGCCCCGCAAGGCTGGCCACAAGCCGCTACGCAGCCAGCCCGGCGCAGGCCATCACGATCTGTTGCCTGTGTGTGACCCGACCGGGACATCACATACGGCCCCGTTTTAAGCAGCCAAGTAGCAGTCCAGGGAGGACCGATTGGATATCTTTCTGCAACAAATCATCAATGGCCTGGTGATCGGCAGTATTTATGCGCTGATCGCGCTGGGTTACACGATGGTGTACGGCATCATGCAATTGATCAATTTTGCCCATGGCGAAATCGTGATGTTTGGCGCCATGGTCACCATTACCTGCATCAACGTGCTGGTGGGCAACCACATCAGCTTGCCGGGCCCGCTCATGCTGGTGGCCGGTCTGGTCATGGCCATCCCCGTTTCGATGCTGTTGGGTTTTGCGGTGGAACGCATCGCCTACCGCCCACTGCGCCGCGCACCACGCCTGGCCCCGCTGATCACGGCCATCGGGGTGTCGATCGTGCTGCAACAAGTGGCATCGTTGATCTGGGGTCGCAGCTATCGCCCCTTCCCCAACATCCTGCCGCAAACCGTGCATAACTTTTATGGCGCCGCAATTACCGATCTGCAGGTAGCCATCATCATCCTGGCCATCGTGTTGATGGGGGCGCTGTTCTACATGATCGAACGCACCCGCCTTGGCCGCGCCATGCGCGCCACCGCGCAAAACCCCGAGGTGGCTGGCCTGATGGGCGTCAATATCAACAGCGTAATCTCGATGACCTTTGTGACCGGCTCGGCGCTGGGCGCAGTGGCTGGCGTGATGGTTGCCGCCAACTACGATCAGGCACATCCGTATATGGGCTTTCTGATCGGCCTGAAAGCGTTTACCGCTGCGGTACTTGGCGGCATTGGCAACCTGCAGGGCGCGGTGCTGGGTGGGATTACGCTGGGCATTATCGAAAGCCTGGGCTCGGGTTATCTGGGTGACCTGACCGGGGGCTTTTTTTTGGGCAGCAACTACAAAGACATCTTTGCCTTCCTGGTGCTGATCCTGGTGCTGGTGTTCCGCCCGTCCGGCTTGCTGGGCGAGCGCGTTGCAGAACGTGCGTAACCGGGTCTGAAAGGAATCAACATGCATTTTGCTTTTCTGAAGACGCCGCGCCAGCGCCAGATTGCGCTGTTCATCTTTGCGGCGGTGTTGCTGGTGTTGCCCTGGGCTTTGGGCGCCACATTCAGCAGCGCCAATTCCTGGATCCGCGTGATCGACTTTGCCTGCTGTACATCATGCTGGCGCTGGGTCTGAACATTGTGGTGGGCTTTGCCGGCCTGCTTGATCTGGGCTACATCGCGTTCTATGCGGTGGGCGCTTATATGTACGCCATTTTCAATTCGCCGCAGCTGCAGGCGGTGATGCCCTTGTGGCTACAACATCCGCCGTTCTTGATCATGATCGTCATCTGCGGTCTGGCCGCCTGCGTATTCGGCATACTGCTGGGCACGCCGACGCTGAAACTGCGCGGCGATTATCTGGCCATCGTGACGCTGGGTTTCGGCGAGATCATCCGTATCTTCATGAACAACCTGGACCGCCCGGTCAATATCACCAACGGCCCGCAAGGGATCGATAATGTGGCACCGGTGCATTTCTTTAATTACACCTTTGCCAAACCCATCGACTTTCTCGGCCTGCGCTTTGAGCCGGTGTATCTGTACTACTACCTGATTCTGGCGTTCTGCTGCCTGATCATCTTTGTGACCAGCCGTTTGCAATATTCGCGCATCGGCCGTGCCTGGGTGGCCATCCGCGAAGACGAAATCGCCGCCAACGCCATGGGTATCAATACCCGCAACGTCAAATTGCTGGCCTTTGCCATGGGCGCTTCATTTGGTGGGGTATCGGGGGCGTTGTTTGCCAGCTTCCAGGGCTTTGTCAGTCCGGAATCTTTTGTGCTGATGGAATCGATCATGGTGTTGTGTATGGTCGTACTCGGCGGCATGGGCAATATTGCCGGGGTGATCCTGGGCGCGATTCTGGTCTCGGTGGTGCCGGAAATCCTGCGCGACGTGATCAACCCGCTGCAGCAGGGTCTGTTCGGCCGCAAGATCGTCGACCCGGAAAACCTGCGCATGCTGCTGTTTGGCCTTGCATGATCATCATCATGCTGGTCCGCCCCGAAGGGCTGTGGCCGTCTCGTCGTCGTCGCGCCGAACTGCACCCGAGCGCCACGATTTCTGAACAGGAGAACGCCGGTCTCCAGGACGCGGAGCGTACTCATGGCTGAAGTATTACTGAGCATCGAAGGCATCCATAAACGCTTTGGCGGTCTGCATGCGCTGAACGACGTGGGCCTGACCATCAATAAAGGCGAGATTTACGGTCTGATCGGCCCCAATGGCGCGGGTAAAACCACGCTGTTTAATGTGCTGACGGGTTTGTATCAGCCGGATGAAGGTCGCTTCAACTTTAATGGCCGCAATCTGTTTCGGCAGAAACCTTATGTGGTGGTGGAAAGTGGCATCGCGCGCACTTTTCAGAACATCCGCCTGTTTGCCAATATGACCGCGCGCGAAAACGTGATGGTCGGCCAACATGTGCGCACGCATGCCGGCGTGTTTGGCGCCGTGTTCCGTGGCCCACGCACCCGCAAGGAAGAAGCCGCCATTCGTGCGCGCGCGGATGAACTGCTGCGCTATGTCGGCATTGAGCGCCACGCCGACGAGGTGGCCCGCAATTTGTCGTACGGCGATCAGCGCCGCCTTGAAATCGCGCGCGCACTGGGCACCAATCCTACCCTGCTGGCGCTGGATGAACCGGCGGCGGGCATGAACCCGAAAGAAACCGCAGCGCTGAAATCGCTGATGGAAAAAATCCGGGCCGATGGGGTGACCATTCTGCTGATTGAACACGACGTCAAATTGATGATGGGCTTGTGTGACCGCATTGCCGTGCTCGATTACGGCAAGAAAATCGCCGAGGGCATTCCCGAAGCCGTGAAGAATGATCCGCGCGTGATCGAAGCGTATCTGGGAGTCGCACCCGAATGAGTAGCTTGTTACAAGTAAAAAAACCTGCAGGTGGCCTATGGCGGCATCCATGCAGTCAAAGGCATTGATCTGGATATCCAGCAGGGCGAGCTGGTGGCGCTGATTGGCGCCAATGGCGCGGGCAAAACCACCACGCTCAAGACGCTGGTGGGCATGATCAAACCGGCCGGGGGCGAGATTCTGTACCAGGGCCAATCGACGGCCAAACTACCCTCGTATGCCTATGTCTCGCAGGGACTGGCCATGGTGCCCGAAGGCCGCGGCATTTTTTTCGCGACTGACCGTGGAAGAGAACCTGCAAATGGGTGCTTACACCCGCAATGACAAAGCCGAAATCGCCAAAGATCTGGAGCGGATTTATCACCTGTTTCCGCGTCTTAAGGAACGGCAGAAGCAATTGGCGGGGACTTTATCGGGCGGTGAACAGCAAATGGTGGCGATGGGCCGCGCATGATGAGCGTCCCAAATTGCTGTTGCTGGACGAACCCTCGATGGGGTTGGCGCCGATTATCGTGCAGAAAATTTTTTGAAATCATCCGCATGATCGCAGCCGAGGGCGTAACCATGTTGCTGGTGGAGCAAAACGCCAAGCTGGCTCTGCAAACGGCCAATCGCGGCTACGTGATGGAATCGGGCAAGATTACGCTGGCCGATTCCGCCGCCAATCTGCTGGCTAACGAACGCATCCAGCACGCCTATCTGGGTGATTAACGCCCAGTGAACGCCACAACCGGAGCCGGAATGCTAATCTGCATCCGGCCCCGCCCCAAGGCCGCTGCCATAGCGGCCTTTTTTCTTTGTGCGCAGCCTATGCGTAGGTGACTGATGATCAAAACGTCTTATTTATTAAAGAACGCCATCGGCCGACTGGTGCTGCCGCCCGGGCTCTGCCTGCTGCTGCTGGCTTGCGCCGTGCTGATGTGGCGGCGCTATCCGCGCTTTGCCCGCTACTTGTGTGGCATCAATGTGCTGATTTTGCTGCTGCTTAGCCTGCCTGCGGTCAGCATCGCGCTACGCCAGACCATAGAACCGCCCCCGCTGAATCCGCAGGCTTTGGCACAAGCCGATGCCATTGTCGGGCTAGGCGGCGGCACGCGCTTTGGCGCGCTCGAAACCAGCGATGGACGTGACGTAAGCGAAGTGACCTTGCAACGCGTGCGTTACACCGCCAGCCTGGCGCGCCGCAGTGGCTTGCCGGTGGCGTTTACCGGTGGCGCTGCGTTTGGCGAAAAGATGTCCGAGGCTGAATTGATGGCGCGCAGCTATCACGACGACTTCGGCATGCAAGCGCGCTGGGTAGAGAATACGGCGTTTGATACCGGCGACAACGCGCGCTTTACCGCGCAAAAAAACTGCTGCCGCGCTATCGCCGCATTATTCTGGTTTCGAGTGCGTGGCATCTACCACGCGCCGTGCTTTATTCGAACGCGCCGGCTTTATCGTTACGCCCGCGCCAACTGGCTATATCAGCACCCCACCCGCTTCGGCCTTGCTGTGGGTGCCGGATGTCGATGCCCTGTCCAACGCGTTCTGGACCCTGCACGAGGGGCTGGGCATCGTCTGGTATCGCTGGGGGCCAGGCGGACGTTAGGACTGCTGCGCGCGCAACCATAAAAAAAACGCCATGCATGCGCATGGCGTTTTTTCTTGATCGCGGTAAGCCGGCAATACTTATTGCACGGTTGCCTTAGCGCGCAGATCTTCAACCAGCTTTTGTACGCGCTGACGTTGAATGCCTTGCTCGATCTCGCCCTTCACTTCTTCAAAGGCCGGACCCTTGGCATCACGCACGTCATCCAGCTTGATGATGTGGTAACCGAACTGGGTCTTGACCGGGGTATCGGTCATCTTGCCTTTTTTGCAGCTTGGTCAGTGCGGAGGAGAATTCCGGAACGAAGTTGTTCGGATCAGCCCAGCCAGATCGCCACCGTTTGCAGCGGAACCCTTGTCCAGCGACTTGGCCTTGGCGATATCGTCAAATTTCTTGCCTTTCTTCAGATCAGCATGATGGCGTTTGCTTCAGCTTCGGTCTTCACCAGGATGTGGCGAGCGTGGTATTCCTTGCCCGACTGCGCAGCCTTCGCGCGGTCGTATTCTTTTTGCTCATCCGCAGTCGAAACCGGGTTGGCTTTAACGTAGTTGTTCAGGTAGGTGCCGATCACGATCTGTTGCTTGGCGGCTTCAAGTTGCGCTTGAACTTCCGGCGACTTGTCGGTGCCCTTCTTCACGGCATCCTGGTAGATCACTTCGTTGTTGATCAGCTGTTGCTTGATGCGATCACGCAGTTCCGGGCTGTCTTTCTGGCCGCGTTCAGCCAACTGCTTCACAAAGGCGTCCATCTTGCTTTGCGGAATGGCAACGCCATTGACCGTAGCAACCGGACCATCGGCGAACGCCGACACGGAAATAAGACCACCGATCAGCGCGAACGCGATTTTCTTGGTAGAACGCATTACAGATTCCTTGTTCGTTGTCGTGCTTGTATTTACGTTTTATTTTGACTGTGGACTGGTTGGATATAGCCGCAAATCAAAACTCTTCGGGGGCCAGCGCCTTGATGCTGAGCGCATGAATGCGCGTGGGTATCAAGTCAGCCAGCAATTCATAAACCTTGCGATGACGTGCCAGTTTACTTAAACCAGTGAATGCCGCCGCAACAATGATCACATCGAAATGCCCGCCACCACCCGACCTGCGTGGCCTGCATGCGCCGCGCTGTCATCGTGCAACTCTATCGATTCAGCCTCAAGCGGTGCAAGACGGGCGTGGATTTCGTTTTCAAGCGTGCCGATCATACCAGAGCCTATGGCAGCACATGTTTGAACGGTTTAACCGTCACGGCGGTGTACACGCCCGTGCGTCGGTAGGGATCTGCCTCGGCCCAGTCAGTGGCCGCTTGCAGGTCTGCAAACTCAGCCACGATCAGGCTGCCAGTAAATCCGGCCGCACCCGGGTCAGCTGCATCAACCGCGGGAAACGGCCCCGCCAATACCAGACGACCCGCTTCTTTCAACGCTTGCAAACGGCCAGATGCTCGGGCCGTACGGCAAGGCGATCAGCCAGGCTATCTGGTTTGTCTTCGCCCACTATGGCGTATAAAGCCATCGACTTACTCCGGATCGGCAGATGAATGGCCCGCCTTGACGGGTTCATCCACAAGATAACGGCTTAGTACCAAGCCCTGCGCCACCACAAACACCAGCGTCAGCACCAGGGTACCAAAAAAACCTTGAAATTGACCCAGGCTTCCTGGCTAAAAGTCAGAAACACCCAGATATTGAGCGCGCCCATGGCGGCAAAGAATGCCACCCAGGCCAGATTGAGATTGGTCCAGATTGGCTCAGGAAGTTCCATATTCTGGCCCATCATCGATTTCATCAGGTTGCGGCCCTGGAATACCTTGGCCCCCAACAGGATGATCGCAAACAGCCAGTACAGCGCTGTGGGTTTCCATTTAATGAAGGTGTCGCTGTGGAAATACAAGGTGGCGCCGCCAAAAAAACCGCCACCAGCGCAAAACTGAGCAGCAGCATCGGCTCGACCTTGCGCCATTTGATCAGTGCCCAGATCACCTGCACGGTGCTGGCCACGATGCTACGCCGGTGGCGATGTAGATCGGGATGTTCTTGATGTCTTCGGGGGAAGTGATATTGAGCGTATGTGCGACCCAGGCGCATAGCGGCGCCGCAATCGACAATTTGGCGCCGTAGTAAGCGCCAAAGAACAGCAAAATGGGGAACAGATCGAAGAAAACCTTCATAGTCAATAACGCTCCGTGGTTGGCGCATTATCCATTCGACGTGCCATGCTGACAAGGTTCATCAGGACGAAAAAAAAACGCCGTGACGAGCACGGCGCTAAATTCCACTGGAGATACACGAAGCATCAGCTTGCGAAACAGATGATGCCTGGATCTCGACAGTGCGATATTGATCAAGATCAACAACGCCGCAGAGTGCTTCTGGATTTTTGCTGGCATTGCGAAGGGAAGAGGTGGCGAGCCCGACCCCCGGCACTGGCATCAAAGGCTGTGGCTGCTTCCTTCCGGACCTGACCAGGTTCACCTCTTAGCCATGCGGGGAGACCCGCCATAGAGAAGCGCGACTATAGCATCGTTATTTGAGAATTGCATCAGAAACGACGTGCTTCCCCTGCGATATCGCGCAAGAACAATTCGCGTTGTGCCGCCAGAGGCAAGGCTTTGCCGGCTATCCAGTGCAGTTTGGCGACGGCAGCCTCGGGCGTCATGTCGCCGGCATCCAGAACGCCCGCATCGAGTAGAGCCTGGCTGGCCGCGTACGCGCCCATATGCACGCGACCGCGCCAACATTGCGTGCAATTGACAACCAGCGTGGACGTCGCCAGTTGCTGCAACGCCTGCGTCAACCCGGGATGCGACGGGATATTGCCGCTACCCAGGGTCTCGAGCACCACGCCGTCGAGCTGCGTATTTAATAGCTGATCTGCCATCCACTCGATGCCAAAGCCTGGCGTGATGGGCCATCGCACAATGCGCGCGTCGGCCCGAACTGGCTCAAAACCCGAAAAAAAGAGGTCGCATCGGGCAGCATGCCCGGCAGTGCCCAGCCCTGGCCGAATGTGAGTGCAACCGGCGCCTGATTCGGGCTGGCGAAAGCAGCATCGGCTTCACAGTCGGCTTTGCGCACCCGATTGCCTTGCAGCAACATCCCATCAAAAACCACGCCTACGCCGCGATACCCACCCGACCGCGCCAGCAGCAAGGCGGCCTCGACGTTGCGTGGGGCGTCACTGTTATCAGACTCCCACGCCCGCTGCGCGCCGGTAATCAGCACCGGTTTGGCTATCCCGGCCAACATAAAAGACAGCGCCGCTGCGGTATAAGCCAGGGTATCGGTGCCGTGCAGCACCACAAACGCATCCGCCAGATTGATCCGATCACTGATATCCTGCCCGATCCGGTTCCAGTCATGCGGCGTCATATCGCTCGAATCCAGCAGCGGCTGGTATTCAATGACTTCAACGTCTGGATAGCGCGCGCGCAGTTGTTCCGTCAAAAAAAACCAGGCGCGGGCGCCAGGCCGTTGGGGCCGACCCGCATGCCCAGCGTGCCGCCGGTGTAAAGTACGCAAATGTGCACAGCAATACCTCGAAATGGCGCCAGCCGCTACAATCTAGCCCTGTAACTCCGTGACGCACCAAAGAAACTGATGACTATCGTCGACAACCGCAAAGCATTTCACGATTACTTTATTGAAGACCGCCTTGAAGCCGGCATCGCGCTTGAAGGCTGGGAAGTCAAATCGATTCGTGCCGGCCGTGCCGCTCTTAAAGAATCTTATGTGACGTTCATGCACGGCGATTTCTATTTGATCGGCGCGCATATTTCACCATTGCCCACCGCCTCGACGCACGTCAAGCCGGATCCCACGCGCAGTCGCAAATTGCTGATGAAGCGCAGCGAGATCAATAAGTGGTCGGATAAGGTGGATCGCTCGGGCTATACCGTCGCGGCGCTTAACATGCATTTCCAGCGCGGCTATATCAAGCTTGAAATCGGTCTGGCCAAGGGCAAGAAGCAGCACGACAAGCGCGAAGCGACCAAAGAACGCGAATGGGAACGCGAAAAAAGCACGGCTGGTGCGCAGCAATAATCGCTCCGGGGATTAACGGGCGCCTGCTCGAATCAAGCCCGGGCGGCCCGGCCGCCCTGCTCCCGCATCAATCGGCGCTATCTTGCTGGCCGCTCTCGTCGCGACCGGTAATGCGCCGCTCGCTGCCGCTTAACAGCCCGCGGATATTCTTGTGATGGCGTGCGATCAGCAGCAGCGAGATCGCTGTCACCGCCAGTACGCTGGCGCGATCCGGCATAAAGTACCAGGCGAGCACTGGCGCGATCAATGCCGCGACCAAGGCCGCCAAAGAAGAAATCTTCATGCCTTTGGCGATGATCAGCCATACCACCAGTACGATCACCCCAACGCGCCAGTCCAGCCCCAGCAACACGCCCAGGGCGGTTGCCACGCCTTTGCCACCGGCAAAGCGGAAGAAGATCGGCCACATATGGCCTAGCGTTACTGCCAGTGCTGCCGCCGGAATCAGCGCAGCATCCAGTTGCCACCACGATACCAGCGCACGTGCCAGCAAGACCGCGACCAGACCTTTTATGGCGTCGCCGAGCAGCGTCAGCGCGGCCGCTTTGCGATTACCGCTGCGCAACACATTGGTGGCGCCAGGGTTGCCCGAGCCGTAAGACCGTGGATCAGCGAGGCCCATGCCGCGCGACACGATCACGGCAAAAGACAACGAGCCGATCAGATACGCGGCCACGACCACAATAAACGACTGCATGTTGGATGAATTCCACTACAATAACGGGCTTCGATTGTAAGCGATTCGTCGCCTGCCCCGTCAAACAAGCTGCGTCAGATACAACATGGATCATATTTTCTTGCGCGAAGTCCGCGCCACCACACTGATCGGCTGGTATGACTGGGAGCGCACCGCGCAACAGCCGGTGATACTTGACCTTGAAATCGGCCTGCCGTCGCGCGATGCCAGCGCATCGGACGATCTGGTCGATACCATCGACTACGACAAAGTGGTGCAACGCCTGCGCGCCAGTCTGCAGCAACAGCAGTTTTTTGCTGCTCGAAGCGCTGGCCGAACACATCGCCACACTCCTGCTTGGTGAATTCAAAGCGCCGTGGGTCAATGTTGCTGTAACCAAGCCCGGCATTCTGCAAGATGTGGGCCAGGTGGGCGTCCGCATCGAGCGCCACGCTGCGGCGTAATAGATCTACATTCTTTTGATCGTTCTGATCACACCCTTGACGCACCTGCGTTGAACCCCGTCGCGCGCGCGGAGTCTAGTGCTTGCAAGACCGTCGCCGCCACTTACCCTTGTAAGATTAATCCGAACGCAAACTGACAAACTGTGGACTGACGTGCCGTGTTGGCTTGTGGCAAGCGCGGAGCCCCGTGCAAAACAAGGCCGGGTGTCGCGCTGATACCACGACCCTGTTGCCGTCGGAACGGGCACCCAGCGGCTGATATAGACCGTCTGTAGCGCCAATGCGGTAGAAAAGCGGTTTTGGGTTATACAGAAAAAAAAGTGCATGCATCACCATAGAGACGCTCGCCATTTAAGCCCTCCCTAATGTACGATCCAGCTTGCTGAAAAAAATGCAAACTGACAAACGTTTGACATGGACTTTTATTAATGCTGAATAGATTGACCGGATCGCGCCTGTTTCTTGCGACGCTTATTCTGGCTCTTACCCTTGGTGCGCAAGCCGAAGCGGCTCGACTGGGGGGCGGCCGTTCTGCGGGCATGCAGCGCGG
>BBFD01000055.1 GCA_001313065.1 Silvimonas sp. JCM 19000 | reverse complement strand
ATGCGACGACGGTGCGGCTGGTGCCGCCGCACGCGGTGGCGCTGTCGTAGTCGGTCTTGTAATGGTCAACGCGGATGCCGCCGTTGATTTCCCACTTCGGCGTCAGCGCGATGGTGTCAAAGGCATAGGCCGCGATGGTGTCGGTGGTGCCGTGGGCATCCGCGCCGTTGCGCCCGTAGTTGGTGGCCGCGACATTGCTGTTGGGCGAATAGATGCTGACCGCTGGCTCAACCGCCGTGGCGTGGCCAAACACGGTTTGTTCTTCCCGTGTTAATTCAAAACCCGCGCTCAGATCGTGCTTGAGCGAGCCGGTGTCGAACTTGCTGGTGATATTGGTCTGGTTGCTCAGGATCTTGTTATCGGTGTCGTTGACGTTGGCGCTACGTGCCATCAGCCAACTGGTCGGATCAGCCGTCACCTTGGTCAGGCTGGTGGTTGCCAGCATGAACGAGGTCGCCATGTAATCCTGTTTGGTTTCGCCATAACGCGTGATGTTGCGCAGCGTGGTGGTCGGGTTGATCTGATGCTCCACCTTGACCGTCGCCATGTCTGTCTGCGAATTGTCATGGTCAGTCGTCAAACCGTAGTTGTTATGCGTGTCGACCTTGGGCGCCGTGGCCAGCGCGGCATAGGCGCTGCCGGGTGCGGTGTAGCCGGGCAAACCGATGGTGGGGATCAGGCCATCCGGCGTGTTGTTCTGTTTGACGTGCAGAAAATCGACATACACGGTGGTCGGCGTATTCAGGCCGAAAGCCACCGACGGCGCAATGCCCCAGCGCTGGTTGTCGACGCCATCCCGGCCCGCCACGTCTTCTTTGTGGCCCATGATGTTCAGGCGCGCGGCGGTGGTGTCGTTGATGGCGTGGTTGTAATCGACGGTGGCACGGGTGTAGTTGTTGGTGCCTACCACCGCGCTGGCTTCCAGATCGTCCACCAGCGTCGGCTGCTTGCTGATCAGGTTGATCGAGCCAGTCGGCGCGCCGCGACCGTAATCGCTGCCCGAGGGGCCCTGGATGACTTCGACTTGCTCGGTGTTGAACATGTCGCGGTGCGTTGTGTTGGTGTCGCGGATGCCATCGACGTAGATGCTGTTCGAGGTATCGAGGCCGCGCATATAGATGGCGTCGCCGCTGGCGGTGCTGCCGTTTTCACCGGCATAGAACGTACCGGCACCCGCCACGTTGCGCATGGCATCGGTCAGCGTGGTGGCGTTCTGTTCTTGCATCACCTGTTTGGTCACCACGGTAACGGTTTGCGTGGTATCGACCAGCGGTTGGGTAAATTTGGGCGAGGCCGATTGCGTGGCCTTGTAGCCGTTGTCTGCGCTATCCACCACATTGACGGTCGGCAGCGTTGCGCTGCTGCTGGCGGCGGCGTCCGCGGCGTGGGCGGGCATGCTCAGCATCAGGGCCAGTTACAAACGTGGCGGTGCTGAGCCCGGCGATAGAGCTGATCGCGGCGGCGCTGCGGCGTGGTTCCAGTTTTCGGGCTTTTATATAGGTCATTTTCTTGTCACAAGTCTGGGTGGATAAGACTGCGCCGGGCCGGAACTGGCAGGATTCCGCGCCCGACACGGCAGTGCGCTGGTCCGCAACGAGAGAGAGAGTCGCTGAGGATTTGTACGATTTTGTACAGATGTTGCTTAGCGGGCACCGATAATAATAACAATCATTCCTATTTGCAATTACGCAATAGACCGAGTGACTGGTTGTGGCGTGATAAGCCGGAAGCGGATCAAAAAAACAGGGCGGATTGCCATTTCGAGACAAGAGGGCGTACGCGGCAAACAGAGGGTTTCGTCAGCGAAAAGGTGCCGAATGGCGTTCGCGCATAGATCCGGACAAATGCTTGATTGCGGACGGGCGTGGCCGGTCACGTTCACATATGTCGCAAAAAACGCCCAGCAATCAGGCTCGGCCGGGCATGGCCTGGGCAGCGGAACTGCGCGCATAAGACGCAAAAGCGCCGCGTGACCCGGCCGGTGTTGCATCGGCCATCACGCGGCGCTCCAGCAGTAGCGCACCGTTAAAGTAACGCCAGTTCAGTGCAGAAAATCCACGATCGCCTTCGTGGTCGGCTCGGGTTGTTCTTCCATCAACCAATGGCCGGAGCCGGGGATGACCAGGCCGGTTACGTTGCTGGCCGCCGCCTGGGCTACCGTTGCATGGTGGTGCCAAACGATGCCGCGCCGCCGATGGCCAGTACCGGCATCGGCAGCGGGCCTTTTTTTGCAGATAAGCGTGGTTATCGATCACATCCTGGTCGAAGGCGTGAAATTGCTCGAAGCCTGAATGCATGGCGCCGGGGCGGGCGTAGAGTTTGGCGTAATGCTGGCGCGAGGCTTCATCAAAATGCTTGGGGTCGGCGGAAAACTCATTCCAGAAGCGATCCAGATAAATCCGTTCGCGGCCTTTGACCAGGCGTTCCATATCCGGCCCGCCAAAGCGGAAATGCCACAGCAACGGGCTTTTCAGGATTTCATCCCACGGCCCGACGCCAGGTAAGGGCGCATCCATCAACACCAGATGCGGCACGCGTTCGGGCTGCTCGGCGACAAAGGCATAGGCCACCATATTGCCGATATCGTGCCCGACCACGTCCACCTGGCCGATATGCAAGGCATCGAGCACGCCAGCAATATCGCGCGCCTCATTTTTTTTTGTCGTAGCCGCCCGCGGATGATCAGACAGCCCCATGCCGCGCAGATCCGGCACGATCACCGTGTGGTCGGCCACCAGCTTTGCCGCCAGTGGCTGCCACATGTCGCCGGTCTCGCCAAAACCATGCAACAACACCACCGCCGGCCCATGGCCACCCACACGCACAAAGATTTTTTTGCGCCATTGGTGCTGATGATCTGGGTCTTGAACGACGGCGGAAACGGCAATACCCCAGCCGCTGCACTGGCCGAAACCACGGCTGCACAGACGGTGAACCATGCAAACAGTTTTTTTCACAGCGCTCTTCCCATAGCAAAGCCCGACGGGGCCGATGGGATTAACCATTGCACGGATATTTGTCCGCCACAATCAACGAGCAAAAGGGATGAGACGGGCGTCTGTCTAAGGGCCAGGATTGCGGCTATTCGTAGTTAAGCGTAAAGATCATCGAGGCATTCGCCGGGCCAGCTTGATCAGCTTTTCGGTCTGCACGTAGCGCGCCTTCAATGAAATGTCGAATGAGCCACCGCCGTAGTTGTACGCATTGAAAACCTGCGGCTGACTCAAGGGCAAGACTGCGCCCGATTCGCCAAGCATTTGCACGCCGACGCCCCCCGCACGGGACGAACTATCCAGTTTAACGATCGAATTGGCGGTATCGACAACAGGTGTAACGGGATCAATGGTGTAGCGAACCTTGTTGATGCCAGCAGGGCAGCCTGTAAGTTTGATTTTTACATCCACCGAGCGGGTGCCGGTGCCCACCCCGGCAAAATCCGTGCTTTTGTAATCGCCCAGCGTGACCGGCACATCCGATACGCTGCATGCCACCACGGTGGTCGAGCCAGAGACTGCACCGCTATACATGTTGGGAAGGTTTTCGTAGGGGCCCTGGTTGAGCTTGGAGACCACAGAGACCGAGGGAAATGACACCAGGGTGGCAGCGCCAATGGGGCCGGTTTTGATGAACTCGACGGAGGTGCCAAGACGCCATTCCGAATCAGTGCCGTGCATGATGTGGCATTTGAGTGGCAGCGAAGAATTGGTAATCCCCATGTCGAAGACAACGCCGCAGTCATCGGGCCCCGCGCTAACTGCAAAGTGATAGCGGACGCCGATGCCAGCAACATTGGTCGGATAAACATCATTAAAGCCCGCTACCGGCGGCACTGACGTCGAGAGTGTCAGGTAAGTATCACGGTCGTGCTCGGTGTCGACGCCGCATTTAAAGCTATAGCCAGGCCAACCACCAAACTTGCCCCAAAGCGAACTGCCGACGACGGCATCGCGAGGCACCGGGCGCGCGCCGACCTCAACGCGATAGTTTCCGATGTCGCCGTTGGCCCGACAGCTCATGTCTGCCATTGCGTTGGCGCTGCACAACAACACGAGCAAGCTCGCTGCCAGCAGGCCAAACATTCTTTTTTTTATCGCCGTAGTCATGGTCATCGTCGCGACTGATTTGAAAGCTGGCAAGCATGCATCAAGTCACTTGCGAATCCGGATAGGAAACGTCTGATAGCCTGGCCATTCAAGAAGAATGGTCGCGCCTTGCCGCTGTCCCGCAGGATACTTCGCCCGGCACAGGCAGATGAACGGCAGGGCCGCCCCTGCTCCGGCCAGCTTTAACTGGCGCTGCCGTCGGGCGTCGGGTCATTTGCGCGCCACCAGCGGCGCGATGCGCGCACGGCATATCTGGCGCGGTAATCCGACGGCGTGTGCCCGGTTTCGCGTTGAAAAATACGGCGGAAGGCGCTGGCGTCCTGGTAGCCGCATTGCTCGAGGATGTCGGGCAAATCGGCCACCGTAACCTCCAGCAATTGCCGCGCGCGCTCGACGCGCAGCTTGTGCAGATAGTCCAGCGGCGTCATGCCCTGCACATCCTTGAAATGGCGTAATAGCGTGCGGGTGCTGACTGCCGCAGCGGCGGCGGTGGCGTCAAGGCTGTAGGCTCGCGGATGTTTTGTTCCAGATATTGCCGCGCCTTGTACACCACGCTGTCACGCGTGGGGCCGGATTGCAGCATGGCCGAGTGCTCAAAGCGGCTGGGCTGATACAACAAGGCGTTGCCGCACATTTGCGCAATCTCGGCGCCGACAAAATGGCTGATCAACTCCAGCATCAGTTGCACATGCGCAGTCGGGGCGCCGCTGCAATAAATACGGCCGTCCACGCTGACGGGGCGGTCCATTTGCAGATTGACCTTGGGGTAATGCGTGGCAAACCAGCCCGCGATCATCCAGCTGATGGTGGCGTTACGCCCATCCAGAATGCCGCTACGTGCCAGCAAAACCGCGGCGTTGAACCCGCCCGCAATCAGAGCGCCCTGTTGATGCCGTCGGCCGATCAGTGCGATTTCGGCGCTGGCGGCAGCCAGCATCTGGTTGAGATGCGGCACGTTCTGCATAGCCAGCCCCGGCACCAGCAGCACGGTTTGCTCCGGCGTCAGATCGGGCGCGGCGAGCCGCGCTGGGGATAGTCTTGCCAGCCCGGCAGGCTGAGCACGCGGCCGCTGGCGTCGATCACCTGCCAGCTGAAGGCAGCCCGCGTTTGCGTGGGTTGTGTAAACGCCACAATCGGTTGGCCACCATCAGCACATCCATGCAACCAAACAGGGTGCCGAGCAGGCAATCGGGGCTGTAGAGCAGATCAAAATGCGCGGGTTTCATGGGCTGTCATGGCGAGATCGGCTTGAGTTCTGGCGATTATGCCAGTGTTGGCTTGCGCGTGGATAAACCGCTGCGGCTGCAAGGCGCATGGATATTGCGCCAGCAAACGGCCGCGTCAGGCGCCGGCGTTATGGCGAAATCAGCTGCAAGGATGGCGGTTTTTTCCCTGCTGGAAAACAAATTCCCGTCACTAGACTGATCCGCGTTTTGAGTGTGTTGGCCTCTGCCAGAAGGAGGAGCCAGCACGCGGATCGCTGCCCTGTGCAGCACTTACTAATGACGGAAACTGCCATGTCCACATTGCCCGGTGTCATCCCCGAAATCGCCGCCCACGAGGCCGAATTTATCGCATTGCGCCAGCATATCCACGCGCATCCCGAACTGGGTTTTGCCGAAGTGCAAACCAGCCAGCTGGTGGCCAGCAAACTGGCCGAATGGGGTTATGAAGTCACCACCGGCGTGGGCGGCACCGGCGTGGTGGGGCGGCTCAAGCTGGGCAATTCCAGCCGCACGCTGGGTATACGCGCTGATATGGATGCGCTGCCGATTCATGAAGAAACCGGTCTGCCCTACGCCAGCAAACACGCGGGCACCATGCATGCCTGTGGTCATGACGGCCACACCGCCATCCTGCTGGCTGCCGCGCATCATCTGGCTAAAACACGCCAGTTTGATGGCACGCTCAATCTGATTTTCCAACCGGCCGAAGAAGGCCTCGGTGGCGCGTCGCGCATGATTGCCGATGGCTTGTTCGAGCGGTTTCCCTGCGATGCGATTTACGGTCTGCATAACGGCCCGACGCTGCCGGTGGGCACATTCATCGTGCAACCGGGCGTGATTGCCGCGTCGTCCGATACCGTGCGCATCACGCTCACCGGCAAGGGCACGCACGGCGGTATGCCGCATCAGGCGTCGATCCGGTGGTGGCGATGGCGTCCATCATCATGGCGCTGCAAACCATCGTGTCGCGCAATATCTCGCCGGATCAGCCGCTGTCATTACCGTCGGCGCGGCCAACGCCGGTAGCGCGGCCAATGTGGTGCCCGATACCGCCACGCTGGCCATCACCGTACGTACCTTCAACCGGCGGTGCAACAGCAGATCGAAGCGCGCCTGCGTGAGCTGGTGGAACACCAGGCGCGCAGCTTTGGCGTGACGGCGCAGATCGAGTGGCTGCCGATCAGCCGCGTGCTGATCAACCATCCGGCCGAGACCGCCTTTGCCCGGGCCGTGGCGGAGCGCATGGTCGGCCCCAAAGGCTTGATTCCGATCCCGTCGGGCGCCATGGGCGGCGATGATTTTTTTCGTGGATGCTGGAGCAGCGGCCCGGTTGTTATGTGATTGTCGGCAACGGCGTGGGCAGCGAAGGCGGCTGCATGATCCACAACCCCGGCTACGACTTTAACGACAGGATTCTTGCTTTGCCGCCAGCTTCTGGGTGAACCTGACTGAGGATTACCTGCGTGGCTAAGCCGCTGCCGTTCTCGTCCGGCGGCGGGGCCATCGCCAGTCTGCCTGCCAATTCATGGCCGCGTCGCCGCACCATGTTGCTGCTGTTTCTGGCGATCATGATCGTGGCGGCCGACAAGTCGGTGTTTGCCTTTGCCGGTGTGCGCATCATGGACGATCTGCAACTCAGCCCCACCGTGTTTGGTGGGCTGGGCAGCGCGTTTTTTTGTGCTGTATCCGGTGGCCGGCGTGGCCTGCGGTTTTCTGGCAAACCGGGTGGCAGCGCGCTGGATTTTGCTCGGCCTGGCGCTGATCTGGGCCGCTTGCCAGCTGGGCGTGGCCTTGGGGCATACGGTGACCGGGCTGTTTATCTGTCGCTTGCTGCTCGGCATCGGCGCCGGCCCGTCCACCGCGCTGATCCAGCATGCCTGCTTCAAGTGGTTTGCGCCGCAGGAACGCGTGTTACCTGCCGCCGGGATCAATACCGGCTTGATGGCGGGGATCTTGCTGTCTGCCGTTACCTTGCCGTGGTTGATCAGCCATCACGGCTGGCGCACCGCCTATGCCGTGCTGGCGGGTTTGAGCCTGGCATGGGCCTGTTGTGGCTGTGGCTGGGCCGCGAAGGCCAGGTGGCCGAAGCCGCCCAGCATCTGGTCATCGATACCGAAATGGATGCGCAGCCATTGCGCCATGCCTATCGCCATCTCTTGCTCAATCGCAGTTTTATCGGCGTCACCGTGCTGGGCTTTGTCGGCTATTTGCTGAGCGGGCTTGGCTTTAGCTGGAACCCGGTCTGGATGCAGAAGGGGCTCGGTTACAGCGCGCAGCAAACCGGCGTACGCGTGATGTTGATCATGTTGTTGGTCATCGGCTGGATGCTGGCGGTGTCGTGGTGGTCGCAGCGTTTGTTAAAGCGCGGCGCCAGCCAGCGCCTGACGTTGGTGGGCTTGCCAGTGGGTTGTTGCGTGATCGGTGGCGTGGCGTTGGCGCTGTTGGGACTGCATCTGCCGCTGGGCGCGCTGGGCAAGTTGGTGCTGGCGGGGGTGGCATGGTGATGCTTAACGTGCAGCAAAGTTTTGGCATTACGGTGTGCGGCGAATTCAGCCGCCCGCGCAACGCGGCGCCGTGTTGGCGGTGCATCTGGCGCTGACGACTTGCGCCGGGATGGTGGCGCCCGTGCTGGCAGGCTACCTGGTGCATGCCGCGCATGACGATATCGCTACGGCTTTGAAAACACGCTGGCCGTAGTCGGCATGGCGACTGTCATCGTGGCCCTGGCCTGCCTGCGCTGTCGATCCGGCCGCCACCCGCCGCCGACTACAACTGCGGGAGCCGCACGCCGCCGCTAAACCGTCGCTTATCTCGCAACCGCTTTTTTTTCCGCTGTGCCCTGGCGCTGTCCGCCAGACATTCAACCTGCCTCATTTCAAAGAACGGGAATGACATGAAACATGTAATGCGCAAGGCTGTGCCCGGATCGGTTCACAAGGTCCGGTTTAACAAGAACGCCTGTGGTGCCGCGTTGGCGCTGGCCTTGTGTAGTACGGCCGGGGCGGCCGAACTCACGTTTGGCACGCTGGATAGCGGCCTGGGCGACGGCAAACAGTGGTCGCTGGGCCCGGCCACGGTGACGGTCAAAGGCGCGGTGTCGGCCGGGATGGTGGTGCGTACCGATACCCCGCATTACAGCAGTGGCGACGGCATGAACACGCAGAACGATGGCGAGCTTAATTACGATAAGGGCGATACGGCGTCGCAAGCGCTGGAAGCTTATCTGCAAGCCGATATCAAAGTGGACGACGCGGGCCTGTTTGTCAGCGGCAAAGGCTGGTATGACTACGCGCTCAAGCATGACAACGTGGCGCATGGCAGCGTTGCCAACGGCTACAGCGCCAATAGCCCGCTGAGCGATAACGGTTTTGTGCCGCTTGATCGCTTCAGCAATGCGGTGCTCGACGATTTGTATGTCTATAACACCTTCCACTTTGGCGATCAGTCCTTGCTGGTGCGGCTGGGCAATCAGGAAATCCCTTGGGTAACCCCGACCACCATCGGCGGCGGCATCCAGCAAATCAACAGCATCGATTACTCGGCGCTGAGCCGCGCCAGCTCGATCGCCGAAGAAGCCGCCGTGCCCGCGCCCACGCTGTATGCCCGCTACACGGTCAACCCCGCGCTCAGTTTTGATGCCTTTTATATCTTCCGTTTTGAGCCCAACGCGTACCCGGGCTGTGGCACTTTCTGGTCAACCAGCGACTACGCCCAACAAGGTTGCGACAAGATGACCCTGAATGGCGCCTTGCTGAGCGCGATTACGCACAAATCGGTCAGCACGACCGACGCGCAGTCGATCACCAACCCGCTGGATTATGTGGCGCGAGGCGCGGATAAAAAAAAGTCCAACAAGGGGCAGTACGGCGGCAGCGTTTCGGTGATGTTCGACAACGTGGGCTTGTTTGGTCTGTATTACGCGCATTACTCCAGCCGCAGCGCGGTCACCGGCGATGTGCGGACTGGCGCGGGCGTGTTGACGCCGACCGCCGCAACCTGGGCCTGGCCACACCGACCGGCATCGCCAGCTACTACGAACGCATCTACCCGACCGATATCGATATGTTCGCGCTCAATTTCAAAACACGCTTGCCGGACGGCACCGGCGTGTATAGCGAATTCAGCTATCGCCCCAATCAGCCGATTGCCTGGAACGGCTCCGACTTTATCTCCGGCTTGCTGGCCGGCACCGGCCCGTTGGCATGGCTGGCCAAAACGCCAGTCGGCTATGAGGCGCGCGGCTATGACAATTTCAAAGTGGCGCAATGGAATATCGGCGCGGCCAAACCGTTGGGGGACTGGTACGGTGGCAAGCTGTCGTTGTCGGGCGAAACGGCCATCAAATACGTGGCGGGCCTGCCAGATAGTTATGTGATGCGTTACGGCCGCGTTGGCTTTGGGGTGGCGCCCAGCAGCACGTCCAGCGGCTGCAGTGGCTCCGCGCTGACCTGTTCGCTCAATGGCTTTGTCACGACCTCGTCCTGGGGCGCGCGCGCCAAGCTTGATGACAAATTCAATAACGTATTGAACGGGCTGGATCTGGATGCATCCGTCGCCATGGGTTATGACATCCACGGTTATTCGTATGACGGGATTTTCTCGCAGGGGCGGCGCACGGCTTTGTTTAACCTGCACGCCTTGTGGCAGCGCACTTATACGGCAGATCTGACCTGGCTGCGCACGGGCGGCGGCGATTACAACATTGTGGATGACCGTAGCTTTGCCATGGCCAGTGTCGGCGCGCGGTTCTGATTAACGCCCGCAACGCCTTACAGTTTTTGCTGTGCAACGCAGCCACTGCTCGCATTGAGCAATAGAAGCGGGGCCCGACGCCGTCCCCTTGTCGCCGGGCCCGCTTTTCCACATCGCCTTACCCTTACTCGGTTGCCGTGGCTTAGAACGCGCGGCCGAAGCCCACGCCCACAATCCACGGATTGATCTTCAGCTTGCCCAGGCTGCTGCCTGCAGCAGAAACGTCGGTATCCATCTGTACTTTCTTCACGTCCACGTTAAAGAAGTACGTTTTGTTCATCATGATGTCGACACCGACCTGCGCCGCCAGACCAAAGCTGTTCTGATCGATATCCACATTGGTGCCATCCGGCAGATGCAGGTCGGTCTTGTAGAACCGGGTGTAGTTAACACCGACACCGGCATACGGACGAATCTGCCCTTGCGGGTTGAAGTGATATTGCAGCGTTACGGTCGGGGGCAGCGCGTAGGTGGTGCCCAGCTTGCCGATATCGCTGCTGATGGTGTGGCGGCTGGTGCCGAGGATCAGCTCAGCGCCAATGTTGTTGGTGAACATATAGGTGAAATCGAGCTCAGGCACGGTGGCGTTGCCGACGCTGGTGTTCACGGCGGACAGCGTGTTATCGGTGCTGACATCAGGCTGCACGCTGATCAAACGCAGGCGGGTAATCACGTCACCGGCATCGGCCATGGCAACGGCGGGCAGTACACAGGCGGCGGCTACGGCGGCCAGAATTTTTTTTGTTCATTGGGTAAGCGTCCTGATTGAGGCGGGTGATGCTGCTCGCTGCAACGGCGCTCAATGTAAGGATTCCCGGCCGGGTGACGATTGATCTAAATCAATTTCATCTGCAATTTGTGCAAATGGTCAGATTCGTCTGATGGTGTGTTGCAAATAGACGTGGTTGTGGCGGCTTTCGGTTGGCCCGGCTTATGGCTAATCTAGCGGCACTCCCTTTATCCGGAACGCCCCCATGGTCACCTTTGAAACCCAACGCCAACTGCACGCCAGCCCGGCCGCCGTCTTTGCCGCCATCCAGAACCCCGAGCGCCTGGCGCGCTGGTGGGGGCCGGCCGGGTTCAGTAATGAGATCGATGAAATTGATTTTGCCGAAGGCGGGCGCTGGGTTTACACCATGATCGGCCCGGATGGCACACGCTGGGCCAACGAATCGGTGTTCCGCCAGATCGACCGCGATCGCCGCGTGGTGATCGAACACACCGCCACCCCGCATTTCACCCTCAGCATTACGCTTGATGCCGCCAACGGCGGTACGCGGGTCACCTGGCGCCAAAGCTTTGTCGACCCTGCCGTGGCAGAGGCGCTGCGCCCCATTGTTGAGCCCGCCAATGAACAAAACCTGGACCGGCTGGATGCGGAGGTAGGACGCGGTTAAGGCGCTGCTCTCCAAAAAAGACAGTCTGGTATATTAGCTTTCATTAATTGAAAATAATTACCCTTGTCGCGCCACGCATTCGAGCGTAACGCGCGAGCAAAATCGCCACTTTGTAGTCGGCTAAGTGCTTTCTACACCACATTTTTTTTGTCAGCTATCTGTTCTGTTTTGCGCAATTTGTTGTTGTAAGTAAATAATTGCCTTACAGACGAATGCGCCCCCCAGCTTTCGTGCCCTATCTTCACCCCACACGAAAGGCAGGACGAGCATGGACGCAGCCACCAGCAATATCGAGACGATCGTTCCCGACGGCGTTTTCATTTATTCGCGTACCGATCTGCAGGGCATGATCGTCGAAGCCAACGCGGCTTTTGCCACCATCAGCGGCTATACCCAGGCGCAGATGGTGGGCCAACCGCACAATCTGGTGCGCCATCCCGATATGCCCGCCGCCGCGTTTGGCGATCTGTGGCGCACGCTCAAAGCAGGCAAGCCGTGGCGCGGCTGGTCAAGAACCGGCGGCGCGATGGGGGCTTTTATTGGGTGATTGCCAACGTGTCGCCGGTGCGCGAGAACGGCCAGGTTGTCGGTTACCAGTCCATCCGCCTCAAACCCACGCGTGCCCAGATCAAAACCGCCGAAACCTTGTATGCACGTATGCGCGCAGGGGATGCCAGCCTGGCGCTGGACCACGGCCATCTGGTCAGACAACGCTTTGCCTGGTTGCGTCCGCTGCGCAGCTTGCAAGGCCAGATGCTGGTGCTGGGCGGATTCTTGCTGGCGTTTAGCGTCGGCGGCGCCGCATGCCAGGCAATGGGCGTGGATGTGGCGTGGTTGGCATGGCTGGCGTTTGCGGCATCGGGCGCCTTGGGTTTGTACGTACTGGCCTGGTTTAGCCCGCGTCTGCATCGCGATCTGCGCCATATCGCCCACTATCTGAACGACGTGTTATCCAGCGGCCGTTTGACCGCGCACGGCGCCGTCGAACGGCATGATCTGATCGGCGATATCGGGCGCATGACTTATTCCTTTGTGGCTTCGGTGCGCGCCACGGTGCAATCGGTGGCTGATGCGATGACGCATGTGGCCGATGCCACCAGTGATGTGGTGACCGGGGTGAGCGAAATCGACAAATCCTCGCAAACGCAGAATGCGGCGATCTCGGCGTCGGCTGCGGCGGTCGAGCAGATCACCACCGCAATTCAGGAAGTCGCCGCCAATGCGCGCCTGACGCAAGAATCCGCCGATACCACCCGCAGCGCTGCCATCGAAGGCGCGCAACGTTCCACCCGGGCCAGCGATGAAATCACCATCCTGGCGCAAACCGTGCAGACCGCAGCCCACCAGGTGGAGCAGTTGGGCCGCAGCAGCGGCGAAATCGGGCGGATTGCCGCCACCATTAAAGAAATTGCCGACCAGACCAATTTGCTGGCGCTAAACGCCGCCATTGAAGCCGCCCGCGCCGGTGAGCAAGGCCGTGGCTTTGCGGTGGTGGCCGATGAAGTACGCAAACTCGCATCCCGCACGCGCGAGGCCACCGATGAGATCAACGGCCTGATCGACGTCATCCAGCAGGATGCCCGCCAGGCCGTGACAGGCATGCGGGTTGGCGTAACGCAGATGTCCGAAAGCGCGGAGCTGGTGCACGATGCCCGCCATTCGCTGCAGAACATCAACGAGCATATGCAGCACACCACACATCGCGTTAATGACATCACGCATTCATCCAACGAGCAGGGCACGGCCATGACCGAGCTGGCGCAAAACGTGCAGCGCGTGGCGGCCATGAACGAACAGAATGTGGTGGTGGTCGAGCAAACCATCGCGCGGGTGGATGTGCTGGAGAACATGCTGCAACGCATGACCAAGGCGGTGAAGCAATACGAGGTGTGATGGTAGGGTGCGTTACCCCCGGCTTTTCGGGGCAACGCACCATTTTCAGCGGCCAAAGAAGCGCGAGGTTTCCCGCACCACCACCTGCGACTGATCCTGGGCAGCGACAGTAAATTCCACCGCATGGCTACCGGGCCCGGCGTGTGCAGCATCCACATGCAGCCGCACGTTCACCTCGGCGCTGCTGCCGGAGGCGATATGCACCGGCCCACGCTGGTCCACCAGCACCTTGATGCCGTCCAGCCCACTGGCCTTGATCTGGAAGTCATGCGCGTTGACGTCGGCGTTTTCGATTTGCAGCACATAGCTGTTCTCCAGCATGCCGTCCTCCGCTTCGCGCACCAGCGCCACACGTTCACGCGCGATATTCAGTTTGACCGGTGTGCGCTGCCATAACGCCACGCCGCTGATAACGACGGTGGCGAGAATGATCGCCGCATAAATCAGCACACGCGGGCGCAGCAACCGCATCCAGGCATCACCCGGCTGCACCGTGCCCGCTAACAGATTTTCGGTACTGAAGCGGATCAGACCGCGCGCGTAGCCGACTTTGTCCATCACCTCGTTACAGGCATCTGCGCACACGCCGCAGTTTATGCATTCATATTGCAAGCCATTGCGGATATCGATGCCCACCGGGCAGACCTGTACGCACAGCGTGCAATCGACACAAGCACCCAGCCCGGCCGCCGTGGCATCGGCATTCTTGCTGCGGCCCCCGCGTGGTTCGCCGCGTGCCGCATCGTAGGAAACCACCAGCGTATCGGCATCAAACATCGCACTCTGAAACCGCGCATACGGGCACATGTATTTGCACACTTGTTCGCGCAGCCAGCCTGCGTTGCCATAGGTGGCAAAGGCATAGAACAAGGTCCAGAACAGTGCGTAACCGCTGGCCGTCCATGTCCAGATATCGCTGGCAAGCTGGCGCATCGGGGTGAAATAACCAACGAAGGTCAGCCCCGTCCACAAGGCGAACGTCAGCCATGCCGCGTGTTTGCCCGCCTTGATTGCCAGTTTGCGGGCGCTCAACGGCGCTTTGTCCAGCTTGATGCGGGCGGCGCGGTCGCCTTCAAACCACTGCTCGATCCAGACAAAAATCTCGGTATACACCGTCTGCGGACAGGAAAAGCCACACCACAAACGCCCACCCACCGCCGTCCAGGCAAACAGGCCGAACGCGCATAACACCAGCAAGGCGGTCAGATAGATAAAGTCTTGCGGCAAAAAAAATCAGGCTACCCACATAAAACCGCTGCGGGCCCAGATCAAACAGTAGCGCCTGATGCCCGTCGATGTTCAGCCATGCATGCCAAAAAAAGAACAGCTGCGTGGCCCAGACCCAAAACCAGCGCCAACGGGTAAACACGCCGTTGGTTTTGCGCGGCTGGATTTTGTGATGGCGGCCAGTAAGACGGATTTCGGCAGGCGCCAGGCTGGCGGATGCGGCGGAAACATGAATCGGGATGCCTTTAAAGTGGTTGTCGCTGCGTGGGCTGGGCATGGTGAGATCAAGAGAGTGATAAAGCGGATGGGCCTTTGCCAACGCGGCGAGCGCAAGCAAGGGCGGGATGCTTGCAGTCTGGCCATTTGCCCGGATCAGTAACAGAATCAGGAATTGAAAAAAATTTTTGCGTATCAGATGAGCACACGCCCCGCATGAAACGCTACGAAGAGATTGCCGAACTACTCGCCGCCGACATCCGCAGCGGCCAGCTCGCGCCCGGCGCGCGTTTGCCTTCCATCCGCACCGTCACTGCCCGCTATCGGGTTAGCCCCGCCACCGCTTTCGCCGCGTATTACCGGCTGGAAGAACGCGGCCTGGTGCGGGCGCGTGAACGCTCCGGCTACTTTGTGACGGGGGCCGCCGACGGGCCGCAGGCGCCCGCAGAAACGCAACCTGCCAGCCGCAGCGCGCTGGTATCGGCCGAGGTGGATATCAGCGAGCTGGTGTTTACCGTGCTGGAATCCGCCAGGACCGGCAGATGTTGCCGTTGGGCTCGGCGTTTCCGTCACCGCTGTTGTTTCCGCTGCCCAGCTGGCGCGATCGCTGGCCAGTGCCGCCCGCTTTATTGATCCGTGGGATACCGTCGCCAGCATGTCGCCGGGCAACAAGGCGCTGCGCCAGCAGATTGCGCTGCGCTATCTGGGCATGGGGCTGCCGCAGTCACAGGATCAGATCATTGTTACCAACGGCGCACTCGAAGCGCTCAATCTGTGCCTGGCTGCGGTCGCCCAGGCGGGCGATCTGATCGCCATCGAATCGCCGGGCTTTTATGCCGCATCGCAAGCGCTGGAGCGCCTGGGCATGCGCGCCATCGAGATTCCGGTCAGCGCCCGCGACGGGCTGGATCTGGACGCGCTGGCGCGTGCGCTGCAACAACATCCGGTCAAGGCCTGCTGGTTCATGACCAGTTTCCAGAACCCCATGGGCGCCAGCATGCCCGCCGAGAAAAAAAACGTGAGCTGGTGCGCTTGCTGGAACAGCATGACGTGCCGCTGATCGAGGACGATGTCTACGGCGAACTGTACTTTGGCCGCAGCTATCCGCTGCCCGCCAAAGCCTATGACCGCACCGGCCTGGTCATGCATTGCGGCTCGTTTTCCAAAACGCTGGCGCCTGGCTATCGCATAGGCTGGGTCGCGCCCGGACGCTATGGCCAGCAGATAGAACGGCTGAAACTGATGACCACACTCTCGGCCAGTGTGCCCGCGCAAGTGGCCATCGCCGATTATTTGCACGGCGGCGGCTACGACAAACATCTACGCAAACTACGCCACAACCTGGAAACGCAACTGGGCCAGATGAACCAGGCGCTGGCGCGGCATCTGCCGCAAGCGGTGTCGATTTCGCGGCCGCAAGGCGGCTACTTTGTGTGGGTGGAACTGCCGCCGCAGTTTGATGCGCTACAACTGCAACGCGCCGCCGCCGCGCACGGCATCAGCATCGCGCCCGGGCCGATTTTTTTTCGCCGGGCCGGCAGTATCGCAATTGCATCCGGCTGAACTACGGCGCGCCGTGGAGTGCCGCGTATGAGCAAGGGATGGCCACGTTGGGCGGGCTGATTGCGCAGGCCCTGGCTTAGCCCGGCGTGAATTGCAGCGAAATGTATTGATCTGTGCAAAATGCGACACAGTAGATACATATAGACGTCAGCGATGCGACAGCTCATTAGGCGCTGCTTATACTTGGCCGCTTTCCAGTGCGCAATCACGGGCCTTGGTCCCGCTTGAATAACGATGAATAAATCGCTTTTGCTCGCAGCCTGTCTGCTGTTTTGCAGCAGCCTGGTGCCAGCTGCCTCGGTCCATCAGTGTGTAGTGGGCGGGCAAACCGTGTTTCAGGACACGCCGTGCAGCGGTGCCAGTGTTGATACCGTCAAAGAGATCAAATCCGCCACCGGCGCCGCGCCGCCGCGTCATAGCACTCCCTATGGACGCTGGCCCGACCCGCTGTCGGCGCAGG